>WJXE01000338.1 GCA_009665115.1 Nitrosopumilales archaeon | reverse complement strand
CTAATGGAGTATGTATCAAGAGTCGAAATGGTCAATCACTTAATATCGCGGACATGTGATTCAACACTAACTCTAATAGGTTAGTATTCTCTAAAACCTAATATTCAAATTAGTCCTCGAAAACCATTAAATAAAATAAAAAAGCGGGAGTCGCCCAGCATGGCCAAAGGCGTAAGACTGAGGCTCTTATCCCTTAGGGGTTCGTGGGTTCAAATCCCATCTCCCGCACTCGCTTATGCTAAATGACGAGTTGGCTTACGTTGGGAGTTCATCACTTGAAAGCTTCAAACACCTCTTGGCTGTGTCCACCTGGCTTGACCTTTGCAAATAGTCTAATGATTCTCCCCTCTTTATTGACCAAGAATGTTGATCTGCTAACACCAAAATATTCTCTACCCATAAAACTCTTGGGACCATAGACCGCATACTTTTTTGAGATCTCGTTCTCAGAGTCAGTAACCAGTAAATAGGGAATTTTCATTTTCTCTCTAAATTTTAGATGCGATTGGGCATTATCCGGGCTAATGCCTATAATTTCGATACCAACGTCCTTGAACCTCTCGTAGTCTCTTGTAAATTCAGTCGCTTCGACGGTACATCCAGGAGTGAAGTCCTTGGGATAAAAGTACACTACAACATTCTTCCTACCCCTGAAATCTGAGAGTTTAATGTTGTTGCCATCTAAATCTGTTAAACTAAAATCGGGTGCCCAATCTCCTTGCTCTAGTGTCGTCATTCTGCCTTCATTTGCCTTAGAGTCCATTCCATTATTACAAGCAAATGATGATAAAAAACCTTGCAGCTCCTACTCTACAATTGACCAAAGACGAATGCATAAAAAACAAAATTGTCTGACTGGTGTTAAGTTCATGAATTTCAAAATCCTGGTCCGTTTCTAATATCAATAACGAAACAAAAAGAGCTCCGACTTTCGTTCTTGAAAAATAGAGGGAACTCCTGCCTTTGTGTTACTCATAGTGCTCATAATGCGAGCCAATTCTCTTGATTGACCCGATTTCGTCTTTTTTTCGAACAGATTCAAAGGCCGGTTTTTGCCTTGATATAGCGAATAACAGATACCTATGCAACAACAACAATTTCTTTGGATGCGATTATTCATATCCATTCTTTCGCCGACGCCTTAATACGCCAAATAAAAAAGTGGGGATAGGCTTTCTGTCGCCTTAAATCGACTTCTTCCGTGGCCATTGCCCCTCAGGTTGCATTAATTGCGGTTTTGAGATTTGTTACTGGTCTAGCCCCATCAAAAAGTCGACCAAGGAGGAGGAAGTGTTACTACAAACTGTTAGTCGCGGATCCAATATACCGGTCTGTGTGCAAACCATTACTGAAGATTGCAGTTTCTTGGCTTGCGCATGAGGATTCACAGGTTGATTACTTCCTCAATTATTAAAGCCATCGCCAAGGAACCGGTATTGTCCCACAGTTAAGATAGATATAACGTCTGCCAACAAAATATGCAGTTTGAATCCATGGAAATGACAAGAGACGAAGGACCAGTTTTTGACGAATTATATTCTCTAATTTCAACAATCAGTGGGGCAAAATACGCAGAAACACGTTATCATTATCGAATAATTAACGAAGTGATTTTCAGCAATGGAGAAATTGAACTGATACGCAACGTTTCAAATTCAGGCTGCGGCATTCGAGTTTTGGTAGATGGCTGTTGGGGTTTTACTAGCACTAGTAACATTTCGAAGGAAGCATTGAAAAATGCCCTTTATGAGGCTATATCCATTGCGAAATTATTATCTGGAAACAAGAAAAAAAAGGTGGAGGGACTGGCTGAAGTGAATCAAATGGCCAGGGGTCACCTGGAAGCGAGGGTAAAAGGAGATCTCAAGAACATAGATATTGAACAAAAAATAAAAATTACGAAAGATGCCGAACGGGCCGCGCGAAATTATTCCGAAAAAATAAAATCGGCGTCTTGTATTTATCGAGAGATTTTGGATCATAAGATCATAGTCAATACAGACGGCGCCGAAGTACAGCTGTCTGATTCTAAGCCAGAGTTTAATGTCACAACGATTGCAGCAGAAGGAACCGAAACCGCAACTATTTCCGAAGGTATAGGAATAACAGGTGGATGGGATGATCTATTCGCTAAGCGCGATCCTCTAGATTATGCCATTTTGGCTTCTGAAAAAGCTGTAAAATTACTTAAAGCAAATCACGTACCTGGCGAGAGCACAACTATTATTTTAGATCCTGGAATGGTGGGTATGATAGCCCATGAAGCTATCGGTCACATGGTGGAAGCAGACTTTGTTCTGTCAGGTTCACTCGTGAATGATAAGATAGGACAAAGAGTTGCAAGTGATCTGGTCACTTTAGTAGATAGTGGAGAGTCGAAGACTTTTCCAAAAGGAGCAGGCACTATTGCAGTTGATGATGAGGGAGTTAGGGCTGAAAACGTTATCATCATCGAAAACGGATATCTAGAGTCTTTCTTACATAACCGTGAGAGCGCTTTTATATTTGACACAAAACCAGCTGGAAATGCACGTGCATACGAGTATGACGATGATCCGCTTATTAGGATGAGGAACACGTTCCTTGAACCCAAACGTGACACAGTTGACAAC
>WJXE01000337.1 GCA_009665115.1 Nitrosopumilales archaeon | reverse complement strand
ATTCTGTCATTTACAATGCAAATACAAAAATATGAAAGTAAACTCTAACATAAAACCGGTAGGTACATCAGTATCAGCATTCCTTATGACGTTTCTTATGACAGATAATCTGAAAGTTTGATCTTTTCTTCTCCAGGAATTCTTGCAACTTCGAATCTCTCCTTAGGCTTAAGGAGAGTGGCAGTAGCATCAATTCCTACCTTGGTCGTAAGCAAATTCTGCTGATCGCTCGATGGGTCAAGACTGGATCCCTTCGCATTTGTAACTATCACAAATCCTTTATCTGCTTGACATCTAGTACAGATCGCATATTCTACCGCAATAGGATCGGCTGGGTCTATGTCTTCATCTACCACAATTCCCATTTTGAGAGAAGGGTGGGAAGCAAACGCGGCCAGAAGAGCGTTTTTTGGTTCACCTTCAAGACGCTTGCGGATTTGAATTACTGCATTTAACCAGGTGCAGCCCCCTTCAGTAAGATGGACTGCCATTGCTGTGGGAACCACGTTTTTAACTCCTTCAAATATTTTCGCTTCCACTGGCAAACCCATCAATAGTCGATGTTCCGGATAGCCTGGTAAAATATCATGCAAAATCGCATTATTTCTGAATTTTATCCTATCGAGTTCGAAGACCGGCTGTCGCCGCTTTATATCATAGGTTCTTAGCGCTTCTACCATCCATTCCTCCTCCGTCCTATCTGTAAGGATTGTGCCTTCTAGTACTATTTCGCTAAGCGTTGGAATGAAAAGCTGGGAATAATTGCTCCTTGTAACCGTAAGTTTTCCGTGTAGCAATGAGTTTGCGATAAACATTTCATTAGCACCGTATGCTGCCTGATATGCTGATGCAATACTAATTGCCGGATGGACGCCTATTACGATGGAGACTTTGAGATCTTGTCCATGCTCTTTGGCAAATGAAAAGCACTTGTGGAGGTGTCTACCCTCAACCATTCTAATTGCCAGATGTCTGTCGTCTAACAATAGTAGGCGATGTGTGGAAGCATTTTGGTTTCCCCTTTCCTGATCTTTTGCAAAAACGACTGAGGATGTGATATATGCGCCCGCATCCTTTTCAAAATGTGTAACTATGGGTAGGTCTCCTAAATTGTTGCTGGAATTCTGTTCAAAGGGGGCCTTAGTGAAGATTTTTTTCGGTTCGGTTGTTCGTGTCATAGCCGCTGTGACGTATGAATGAATTAACTCTTCCGTTTTCGCTCCAATGGCAAGAGAAAATCTCCTTCGGCTACCTAAAATGTTACATGCAACTCTGATTCTGCTGTGTTTAACTGTTTCAAATAATATTGCCTGTCCCCCGACCAGCTTACTCGCGATGGCAGCAATCTCAAATTTTGGCTCAATGCATTTCTTTATTATAATGAGATCGTTTTCTTTCTCTAGTAAACAGAGGAAGGCGCGTAAGTCATTATTTTTCTGTGAAGTTTCCATTTTGTTTGTTGTAGGTTCCCACATCTTCTTTCCCAACCAAATTCATAATCTCTCCCATAATTGCCTTCATATCGTCGAGATGCAACTGCTTTAAGCTGTGAAGGCAAACAAGACAGATACCATTTATCATGGAAGATACCCTTTCCGAAATTGTATTAATGAACATAGAATCATACTTGCTCGGAATAACTTTTGCTGTGTTAACTTTATTAGAAGAGGTCACAGAAACATACAAAGATCCAATCCGATTCGAGCCTTCAGCAACTACGATAAAACAGCCGTTCTGAAAAGATAAAAATTTTATAATAAAAGTTCTAGTACTTGGTGCTCTTACCGTGCGCGCAATGAGCGCATCGGATCCTTCATCTTGCATTACTAAGAATCAATCTCTATACATGATTCTAGGTCATTTAAACCATCTATATCCATTAAAGTAATTTGACAGTTAGAACAACGGCTAATAGATTAAGGTGTACGCGAGCTACACCTTACACTTTTGCCTGAAAAATCTGGTCCGCTGCGGCCTGCGTATGTGCTCACACAACTAAACTTGCCAGGTAAGGTATCAAGAGCATCGCAGTAACAGTTACGAGCGCACTGAATATTATGTACGGTTTATTCATATACCTTCAAACCCCCAAAAGTCACTTGCAATCCCTAGCTTTATCACTAGCGATTATTGTGGTAGAGCGAGAAATCTCGTTGTGCATCCACGTATTATCTGTGGTGTGTGTTCCTTCGGGCGCGTCCTGATTCGTCATTCTAACGGGACCACCAGTTGGATGACGGCTGAATCCTTCTCTCATATTGCTTTCATCGAATGTCCGTTTTCTTGCTTTTCCTCTCCTTGCCTTCCACGTATTCTTTCAATGACTTCAAATTATAGTCATACATATCCTCAAAAAATTCTACTAGCTCTAACGTTCTGTGTCTATTCAATGAATAAAACCTGTTCTTTCCCTGTTTCTTTTCCGTTATCAAATCTGCGTCTTTCAAAATACGTAGGTGAGATGAAAGAGCTGGCAAAGTAAAGTTAAAGTGTTCAGCTATTTCAGTAGGTATCATATCTCTCTTCTTGAGCAAAAGCAGCATTTCTCTTCTACTGTCATCTGACAGTGCTTTCCATGGAGAACCCATAATATCTTTATAATTAAGGAAATA
>WJXE01000336.1 GCA_009665115.1 Nitrosopumilales archaeon | reverse complement strand
CAACAGAATAACGACAAAACCTAAAGCTAAAACAAAATGTTTTCTATTATTATTATTATTGTCTTTCAACGTTTACGACCTCCTTCTCAATAGATCCATCTCTAATATGTATTGCTCGATCGGTTGCTTCTGCAAGTTCAGGATTATGCGTTACCATGATTATCGTCCTTCTAAATTTTCGTGACAATAGGGTCAGTAAATTAAAAACATCTGCTCCTGTTTTTGTATCCAAGTTTCCTGTAGGTTCATCAGCAAGAATTATCTTCGGATCGTTCATAAGTGCCCTTGCTATAGCTACTCTTTGTTGTTGACCACCGCTTAGATTAGATGGTTTGTATTTTGCCTTATCTTTAATTCCTAGAAAATTCAACAATTTTAAAGCACGACGCCTTCTGTCACCATCACTCATACCACCTGTAATGCCGGGGAACTCTACATTCTTCAGTATAGTTGTCCTGTTAATTAAATTATAAGATTGAAAAATAAAACCTAATGTGTCATTCCTGACGGTGGCAATTTGAGAATCATTTAATGAAAAGATATCGATTCCGTTAATGAATACTTTACCTGAAGTAGGTCTGTCTAAAGCCCCTATCATATTCAACAACGTAGATTTGCCGCTTCCAGACGGACCTACTACAGATACAAATTCACCTTTATTCACTGTGAAACTGACCTTTCTAAGTGATACTACTTTGCCCATTGCAGAGGCATATACCTTGGACAGATTTTCTACCGTTAGAGTAGCTTCTGAACTATCGCTATGATCTCGATAATTATTATTACTTACGAACATTGTGTTTTATCTTTCTCCTCTCTTTATTTGAATGACATCATTTACTGATTTCCTATAAGTCTTCGCGTGATTTTTGTTCTTATATTAGACATATTGTTATAAAACATATATGATACATTCGACGAACGTACCACAAAAAGCAAAATAGCTACCATGATTTTTTAATGCACAGCATGTAGACTTTTAGACATGTTTTTATTTGAGCTGCAACAGAGTGATACAAACGTATCCAACAGTGTATTCGTATTCTTCTTAGGTACCGTTTTGTTAAAAAATTGAGCGGCTTTCATAATAATCATGACAATGACATCACTACTGTGAGAATGCACAATCCTGAGGTTGCATCACGCGATACATATCAGAGTCTGCAAAATCGAGAGGGAGACCGTTAACGTTGAAAAGTAATAATAATAGAAATAATTTTGTTTTTGCGATAGCATTTATTCTAGTTCTTTTGGCATCCAGTACTTTAACCGGATCGTCTCTAGCAAAGGTTTCACTTTCGCCATTTGAACAAGAACAGCAGCAAGCACTAAAAATTTGGTCTGATTCACTTCCTGCTGATTCTCAAAGACAACATGGAGCTCTTCATGCTACCGGCTCTTCTCGGACATCAGTTCATAATAATAATGTTGTAATTGATCCATCTAATTCCAAAAGCCAGGCCAACGTAACTAAGGCAAATGTAACTAAGGCTAACGTAACTAAGGCTAACGTAACTACTATCCGTATTGTACAGAATTTTTCGAATATAAAGGGTCCAGTTCATGTTAATTTTGTTAATTCTTATTGGACTTACAATACAGCGCAAGACCAGTTTGTTGCTGGCACAACGTCAGCACGTACGCCAGGAGAGAACATACTACCTGTGATCAAGCAAGAAGTAGGTCCAGGAGAAGGCCCGTCTATCCTTGCAGTGGTATTAATCAATGAAGGTTTTTCAGCCATTACTGGCATAACCAGTTCATTACAGCTCCCGCCAGGATTTGCACCCCTTATTACCCCTAAAAGTAGTAGTATTCCTGGATCGGATTCACAAACTGCTTTATCGAGCTACGATGGAGTTGTTGAGCCTGGACGCGCATTTACACTTTATTTTGGAGTAAAGGTATTAGGAAATGCTCAAGTAGATAGCCAATATAATCCTGAATTAAAACTTGGGTATGTTAAGGTCACTGAACTAAGGCAGAAACATTTTAGATCAGAAACAATAACAGTGCCTTTCACCATAAGTGGGAAAGTAATACTAGATGCAGTTTCTTCATCACCTTCTTTATCTTCATTATCGAATGTTTCTTCGTTAATTAATTCTTCATCTTTGATTCAGACGATAAATGTTGTTCCTGGTGTTCCTAATGCAGTAAAATTAACAATTAGAAACGATGGTACTGCAACTGCTCGTGGAGTTATTGTTAACATTGCCGGTCTGACAGCCGCTTCAGTTGGTAGTACAACTGTTACTGTTAACAATAATGTTAGCTCTGGAGTAGCTGCACAACCTTCGTCTTCCTCTACAGTAATTCTTGGATCTAAAGTATTTAGTATTGGAACCATCTCGCCTGGTGGATCACAACAGATATCTCTCATTATCTATCCAAGCATTGCAGCTGCAGGAACAGTACAAACTTTGAATTTAGGACTATCGTTTGACGATGCCTATGGCAATAGAAAGATTACAAATCAGCTAGTAGGACTTCAAATATTACCTATTTCTCCTCAATCGGGATTAAGTGTATCGCCTTCCCCATTCTCTCCATCATCACCATTCTCTCCATCATCACCATTCTCTCCATCATCACCATTCTCTCCATCATCAC
>WJXE01000335.1 GCA_009665115.1 Nitrosopumilales archaeon | reverse complement strand
GAATACAATAGAAGACAAAGCAACGTTATCCTTTCAACACAGGGAGAAAGTACATTGCAAATATTTAGATAATGACTGACAATGTATGACAGGTTCAAGTTTTTTAAAAGCTAATACACTTCCCGAAGAATTACCAGTGTCTTACTAGATTAGTCGGCTCCATATACATCTCTCTTGTTTCGTAGGTTATTTACACGATTATTTCTGTCTGTTTTTTTCTTTTCCTTGCTGTTGTTATTCCTTACTAATTATCGTCTTTCCACACAAAGCACATTGAAAGACAAATAGGAATCTTTCCCTCAGTATTATTTTATCGAAGTCAAATACTCCTGTGCTGTTGGCAACTAGTACTAAATGTTATATAAGCTGAGTTTTATTGAACAATTAAACTAAAAAAAGAAATGAGGAGAGAAAGAGAGGTTTTCTTCAATGACTTAGAGATATTTGCTTAAGAATGTCAACGTCTTTTGCCATGCATCAGCAGTTTGTTGCGGAGCATAATTAGCTCCAGAAGGATTTGCAAAGGCATGTCCTAATCCTTTGTATATGAGAATTTCATTTGTAATACCATCGCCATCCAACGCTGCTTTGAATGCGTTTATCAGTGGTAATGGATTAGCTTGGTCATGGTCTCCAAATATTCCTAAAACAGGCCACTTTATCTTTGAGAGTTCTTGTTTATCTATAACCAATGGAGTTCCATAGTACAATATAGTAGCGGCAAGAGGGTGTTGTTCACTATGCAAGGCTAGTTGCAGTGACTGCCCGCCGCCAAAACACCAACCAAGAGAAGCTATTTTAGAACTATCTACAAAAGGAAGAGAACTTACATATTTTACAGCTGCTTGTAGGTTAGAAATAGCTTCTTGCGGATTATCTCTAACTGATTTTACTAACTGCGAAGCTTGATTTGGATCGTTGGTTGATTGGCCCTTAAACAGATCCACTGCCAATACAACATATCCTGCTTGCTTAGCAAGAGTGCGTGCCATGCTTCGTATGTTATCATTTATACCCCAAAATTCATGAATCATAATTACTGCTGGAAGTTTCTTGCCTGTAGCGGCAGTACTAGAATTGCCATTAGTAGCAGTGGTAGAGGGATATACCAAGTAGCCAGAAGCATTGTCAAAGTATTTGACATCTTTATTAATTTGTAATCCCTCTTTAGTGGCAGTAGCAGTTGAATTTGTGATTGTATGGTTAGCCGCTAACGTAGTAGTATTAGTAAGCGCTGCTGCGTTAGTTTGAGCGTATGTGGGAGGTATTACTTTATATATTGTATTTGTTGTTGACAAGACCAAAGAGGCTATAATAAATAACACAGATGCAAAGACCAGACTAGTTCTTCTTTTTTTCATTGTTGCATCTAATAATGAGAAGGTATATTTACTTTATTTTTGCACGGAGACAAAAAGTATCTAGATGATATCCTTCTCCATAACTTAAAAGCAATTATGCAGCTATGCGGCAAGCCCGATCGCCATGTTTCGCACACCTGATGATACACTCTGTCTAAAGTTGAGGATATCGCTAATTGTGCATGAGTCATAAAACTCCTCGGAAAAAGATGAAACTAGTAATTTCTTCCAAATTTGACGATATCGTCCATCCTCTCAAAGTATTTGAACGCTGTAGAACAAATCAACATACTGTCATAGTGGATTGAATATACTTATTGCTTCTTGTAATAATAGGCGAATATCAATAAAATTTTTGTATTTCATATAAGCTACCGACTCAAAAGTATATTTTTTCTTGATATACTCGCAGCCAAGCGTTCTAGGCGTTGCAATCTAGTTTATAGAGTACGTGTAAATATACCCTTCCATAAATAGAAATTATATTTCTCCCTATATAATTAATTAATTGATTTTGATGACGACATCTATACGTAAGATAATGATGAAAATGGAACAAACTCTCTCGCACAATAAGCTAGCTAGACTCACTGCACTCAAAGGATTACAAGCCGAGGAGCAACAGGATCCCTTCAAAATACTTATTGGAACTATTCTATCAGCCAGGACAAGAGATGAAATTACAACAAAAGTTGTTAACAACTTATTTAGAAAATTCAAAAACGCAAGAGAACTTGCTAAAGCAGACATAGAAGAAATTAAAGCAGTAATTCACAGCATTGGTTTTTACAATATCAAAGCTAAGCGGATAAAGGACGTTTCGCAATTAATAGTCGAACGCTTTAATGGAGAAGTTCCAGACGATATCCAGAAGCTTCTCGAATTACCAGGTGTCGGAAGGAAGACAGCAAACTGCGTTTTAGTATATGGGTTTAAGAAGGCTGCAATCCCTGTTGATATTCATGTTCACAGGATTTCAAACAGATTAGGACTTGTTAATACTTCAACTCCAGAAAAAACTGAAATTGAGCTTAGTCGAATTCTTGCTAAAAAATATTGGTTAAAAGTGAATGATACTTTTGTTATGTATGGTCAGAATATTTGCCTTCCGATAAAACCAAATTGTAAACTATGTAAATTAAAGGAGGTTTGCAAATTTTACCACACTACAGTTCTTCCTATTCAGAAGAAATCTTCTTTTTTGAAAACAAGCAATCCGTAGATAAGCCGACCTAAGCCGCGGTGGCGTTTGGG
>WJXE01000334.1 GCA_009665115.1 Nitrosopumilales archaeon | reverse complement strand
GCCTGCAAGGCTTCTTTGGCTTCATCAAGCTTGAACTTTTTCCATACCCTGATCTTCAATTCTTTAGACATATCTATGATTTCCCTAAAATCATTTCTAGTGCCACCAGTAGATCCTATCAACTTTATCTGATTAGAATAAAGTGATTGAACATTCAATTTAACATCTGCGCCTGTTAGACCCCCAAATGTGACCCATCTTCCGTTAACACCGACAGAGACAAAGCTACTGTCCCATGTCGCTACACCCAAAGTAGTATCCTTTCAGGGTAATGATAGGATAGTCTGAAGAGATCAAGGATCGGACAGCGTCATGTCAAGTAAAAAGATGTCCTAAAAAGGCTATAAGTATGATAGATATAGGGCACATACATTCAGAAAATCCGCTTTTACTTAAGAATACCTTAGCAGATACAGATTCGGGTGAGTTAGAGTACGATATCGTCTTATTCATCCTACTATAATTAGATTTGCAACACTTTAGGAAACGGTCTATCACTTCGTCATATAATGTCTACAAAAATATTTGCAGGAATTCCATTTGCTCGTAAGCCAACCCTTATTTTTCCTTGATTATACTCAACGTCGCCAATACTATCCCTGAATCCCCTTGATGCAAGGTGTATGTTAGAGGATTTCAAATTTATTTTGTATGTTCCATCACTTTCATTGTAATTCGCAGATACAAATTGTAGATAACCTCCATCTACTAGCTCAAGTAATTCTCTGCTTGGTGTGTGCTCGAAGAACTATTGCAGGTGTACGCCATAGCATCATTTTGGTGAGATGAGAAACTGCCTGGGAGGGTGGCGTAGTTGTGGACGGATGCTTTCCATCAAAATTGGAACCTGCCATCATCGCAACTTTTATTAGTATTCTTCTGGTTCCTTTGAGTAATGGGGTCAGAAAAGATCTCTTTATACGTCGTCTTAATAGTTGTAATTGCTGTAGTATGGTCAATAGCATCCCACTACAATTCTGTTACCATAATCACCACTAGTCAGATTATTCAAAAAGCAGCCGCAACAAATGCTACCGACGGTGTTACCAGTTCCAACCTTACACTTGGAACTCCGCATTTAATAGGGACGGAATATCTTAAGACAACTAGTCCGAAACCATCAGTTGTCAATGGAACACATGGTTTGCTAGTATCCTTTGCAGGTAGTTTTGTACTTAATAATGGATTAAATGCTACGGACACTGGCAAGGTCTTCATCACCAATATAACTGGTGGCGCAGACCATTCACAGGGACAAGGTGTTTTCATAACTAAGAATGGAATGGCAACTTTTATTTATCTAGGGATAGGCCCCCCTGGCAGTAGTGGAGACATTGGTACTATATTTTATCCAAAAGCAACTGGAACCTTGGCTTACCTGGAAAATAAAATAGCTATCTACAAGGATGAGACATTTAAATCGGGAAATGCGATAGTCAAGCAATGGGAATTCAAATAATCTAGTAGAAATGAGCTTGGTTAGAATGTCAATGATATGTCCTATTCGCAGTTAATGTCATGAAGGAATTACTCGGGTTCTTTTTTTCAGTAAGCAGTGGTTAGTCCATATACACTTGGTATTGCTATATCCGTAATAGATAAGTTTCAACACATAATAGAAGAGGCAAAGATAGTAGTAGGAAATCCTGTATTAATATCAAATAAACCATCGGGTTCAGCAGAATTAGCAAATCTCGTTTCCGAAGCATTTGGACACGGCGGTGGAAATCCAAGAGCAGTTATAATTAAAAATCACGGAGTAGTAGCTGTTGGGAGCAATATTGATCAAGCTCGCGCTGTTGTAGAAGCACTCGAAGGATGGGCTAAAATATTGACAGTATCAAAAATATTTGGTGGGCCTAAATACGTACTTGATAACTCAACATGATCCCTCAAATCTCTATGCTATAGGATGGATAATCATTGAAGATAGATGAAGTATCTGGAGGATCGCAACTATTCCATCTACAAATCCATGGAATACTAATAGCAAATTACAGCTGCATAAATGCGTTTATTTGATACATATTGCAGGTGTATGATCATTAGTAATCTATTTTTGAAAAAAGTTATGATATCTACCATCAGCCGAAGCATCAAAAACCTCATCGGCCAAAGTGTCAATTGACTTGTAAGTATCATTCCTTCTCATTAACTTCACATTTGAGGATACCGGTCTAATATTACTGTCATCCGTAAATGTTGGATATACGTTATCTGCTCTGTAGGTTAGTGCCTTTGTACTATATACACTAGAAATAGGGTACATGCTAACCTCTCTGTACATTAATTCCTTTGTCCTGTTATCCAAGACTGATAAATTGTATTCTTTCTTCTTTGGTCGCCACGACTCTATTATTCGAAACAGAGCAAATTATGATGACTTGATTATTCTAGTTGGTGGGCCACGCGTTCTACTGTATTTTCTACTATTCGGGTTTATTTCTATTGTAATGACTTATTCTGTCCTTGTTTCGGTATGGCATTACGAATGTCACCTAGCTGAAGAGGCAGCTTGCAGTTTATTGCAGTATTACTTAGAACTAATGACCAAACACTCTATGCGTGTAAACATACTCAGCCGCAATATAGATGAGTTAAGACTTGTGTTAAGGTTTTATCTCCTC
>WJXE01000333.1 GCA_009665115.1 Nitrosopumilales archaeon | reverse complement strand
ATGATGTACCTACTAGCAGAGTGACAAACAAAGAGATAATGTCTTCTCCTATCATTACACTTGATTCCAAGTCATCTGCATCAGCAGCAGTTGATATGATGTTACGAAATAACATAAGACATTTGTTGGTTGTCGATAAAAGCAATGCAAACAAACCTATTGGCATGATTACTCCACTTGACCTAAGAGATGAGGAATATACAGATGAGGGGCTGAAACACGCCATCGAAGAGTTATCAGAATACTATAGATAAACGGTGTTTGAAACATGGTAGTATCAAAAAATCGTATCTTAGAAATGAAATATGTTCCAGAAAAGGTATGCTTAATGAGAAAATAAGCTAAGCCTGCCCCAGCTAAAGCCACGTTTGAGATAATAACGTCATTTGCCAATCCGTACCCTCTAACAGTCTTAGATACTTGAATTCTTCTTTAAATATTGCATTTAGATACTTAAATTTACCAGTTTGGGGTGTTTGAAATAACATATTGTGCATCTATCCTCCACCGCCTCTAAACCCAGTAATCCTTTGTGTAGCAGGTGAAAACAACAAGATAGCGATGCCGATTACTAACACAACGAATCCAATCCCCATGAACCATTCTCCTATTTTGGGGCATAGAAGTTGCAAAACTGCAGAAGCGGAGAATGGTGTTATGATAATAAGCGTAACAATTGCTAAGTTCCTTCTGGCTTTAATAACCTCTACTCTATTCGAATCACTAGAAGACAATGCATATAAAACTGATATAAGTATCAGAACTCCTGCGATTACGGTGGCATCAGCTTGCAGTATGTCTTTGGGGTCAAGTACTACAAACATATTCTAGGCGGCGTGTCAAATAGATTTAAAAGTATTAGCTTGTAAGAAGGTAAACGGGACATGCGTATAAAATGAATACGATGTCAATTATTTTGTTTGTAACTATAGTCATATTCAGCATGACTATGATTACAGGAGGGAAAGTATATGCAAATGATCAAGTCAAGATAGGCAATCGGTGGTTCGATAAACATACACCTACGGCTCTGGAATTGAATGATCTAAAGGTCACAACACATGGCGTACATGATTGGCTCCAACGTTCAGATGGAACCATATGTATGAATCCTTTAAGTCCAACGACTGTAATTACGCAAAAGACATGGCAGATTCAAATCGACTATGTAAAAACACACGGAGGTCAACTTAACTATTTAGATAACCCCTGGCCCTTATTATGCTCAACCAATTTATCACAGGCTTTGGACTATTATAGTGTCTACGTGAACCACAAATAGCCTTGCTTGCCTAACTGTTGTACTTCCAGACATGGTTGACAAAACGATGTACCAACATGGTTGACACTTTTGTCTTGTTTTAGTGTATCATTATCGGTTGTTTTAAACATTTTATGAACTTCTCTACTGGTGTCATTCCATTTATTCCACCGTGTTCTCTTTCATAGTTATAGGAATTGACAAATGATTCGTATTTCTCTGCCCCATCTTTTTCATCTATCAATTCTTCTACTTGTAGAAATTCAGCTATGATTATCTTGTTGTACGCTTCTACTTTACCCTGTTCTTGTGGATAACCTTTGGGTATCTGTTTATCCTTTATTCCATTGAGGATAAGAAAATTTTTGAATTTGTTAGATGTAAATTCTTTACCACCATCATGCATTACTTTCATTGGTTTATTATGGAGTTCAACCCATTCTTTGAGAACCGACAGTGCTTCTTCACTAGACCTTCTGTTACACCATTTGCTCACTACTTTTCTTGAGCAGTCATCTATAGCATGAATGAAATAGTGTTTACTTCGTGAGGCTTTTAGATAAAAAGGTCCTTTGGTATCCATCTGAACCAATTCGTTTGGATGTTTCATTTCAAATCGTTTGTATTTTCTTTTTAGTTTGACAGACAGTACATTGAGCTTGTGTTTCTTTAGAAGATTGTAAATTGTTTTTGTACCTAAGCTAACTCCGTACTTTCTTTTTAACCTGAACTTTATTCTTCTTGGACCAAATCTACTATTTAGCCTCAGTTCAAGAATGATCTTTTCTAGTTCTCCAGTTACCTTCACATATTTGATATTATGTGGCCTTCTTGATTGGTTTTTTAATCCGTCTAGGCCAGATGTATCATATCGTCTCTTCCATTTGTACCATGTTTCTCTCGAAACTCCAAATGCGATGCAAACATCCGATACAGTCTTACCTGAACGTTCAGGTTCAATTATCATTCTATACCTATTTTCTATTATATCCATTTGTTATTACACTCCAAGACTGGAGTGTCAACTATGTTAGGAAGCTAAAATGTCAACCATGTGTGGAAGCGGCACAGAAACCAATCGTAACAAATTATTCTGATTGAGTTATCTCTACATAGCAGTACAAAAAAACTCAAACTAAGGAAATAGAAGGAAATCTTAATTCCTGTTTTATATTCGTATTTTCTATTTTTTTGACTTGTCCTCTTGCTGATATCAAGTATGTTGCAGATTCATAGTATGGGATGGGTTATGGTGTCCTTGTTGTCATTATAGATTAAGAGCCAAACCACGTAATTCAAGACATAAGGCCAAACTATTACTAATGCAACAGGCTCAATGAAAACGTCCTAATTAATTACCCTCATTTGGGG
>WJXE01000332.1 GCA_009665115.1 Nitrosopumilales archaeon | reverse complement strand
AATTTATTATGATTTAATGTCTCTGTAATCCATACTGAATCTCCTTGTAGAAATATCCCGCTTGGAAAAGAATCATTACCTAAGTTAAATTCAGTTACTTTGTATTCTGGACTTGCAATACTATCGTTAAGATTGCTTTTGATACCAGCCTTGTTTCCAATTATCTTCTGTATAACTCCAAACGTTCCACTACCAAATGTGGTAAACCATATGTTCCCTGATCTTTTATCAACCTTCATTTGCATAGGCGCTGCGCTTATGGAATGAATAACCTGAAATTTCTCCGTATTAGGGTCAAAGCGCCAAAGCGGATCTGAGCCCCCTTCGGGGAACCATATTGAACCATCAGTACCTTCTACGATAGACCATACCATCTGGAATCCCTGTTTGGACTGGGGGTTTGTCTTGTTAGCCTCTTCTTCAGGAGTGATGATGGGATATGATGATCTTATCTTACCTTGTTTTGGATCAAAACCAATCAGGGTATGAGACATCGTTCCAACTGTCCAAACTATTCCATTTCTAGCTACCAGTATGGCATTGGGCCATGTACCATTAGGCATAGAGTACTCTTTTACGAACGGTGTATCAATATGGGTAGAATTATTGAGAAAGACTTGATGTGTGGTTGTATTAGGTTTTTCATTATTACCTGCTGGGAAACCTGGTCGCGATGAAATAGAAAATACCACTCCCACTACTACGATTATTCCAATTATTACAGATATAGTTACAAGGAATTTCACAGAAGGCATTTCGTCTCTTCACTCATCTCTATCTTCCAGAAATCATCATATTATTTGACCCTATTCTGTGAGAAAGTACCACATGCTGTACCAATTATACCAGATATTTTAACTAGGTAGCTTACAAATGTAAATCAAAACTTGCATTGATGGAATAACAATTTGATAGACTTTCACTTTTGCAATTGAAATTGCATCATTATATTCACTCACTCATAACGATTAATACAAGGTATATTGTTTATTGACATGGAACCTTGTTTGGACACTAAACTTGACAACACAGACATTGCAATTATGAAATCATTAATACAGGATGGTAGAAAGTCGTTTAGACAGATAGCAAGAGAGATTAAAGTAAGTACACCTACCGTAGAATCAAGATTTAGTAGAATGAAGGGGTTGGGGATTATCAAAAATATACAGCCTATTTTCGACATAGAAAAAATAGATAATCAAATGGCTGCTCTTATTTTTATCAAGACAAACCCCTTACATTCCCTTGATATTGCAAACAAGCTATCTTCAATTCCACAGGTAAGAGGTGTTTACAAAATGACTGGTGAGTATAATATTATACTCAAAGTAATAATGGCACAGCATCCAGAATACTTGGAGGAATTTATAAGAACTAAGATTGCAATTATAGAAGGTATAAAATCCGTTTCCTATCAGATGATAACAAAAACAATCAAAGACGATCAAAGCATTCCTGTAATAAAAGAAGGCGTTTTCCTGAAAATAAAGTGTGATTATTGCGATAATGATATGTTTAGAGGTGCAAAATTACTGAGAGTAGGCCAGTATGAAAGATACTTCTGCTGCAATTCTTGTTTAACTCTATATAAACAAAAATACAGGAGTAAAATTGAAGCAATGTCTAGGTGATAATTTGTTTAATACGGATTTATGTTGTTAGCCTGAACCACTAACATACGCCGAATACAAAAATTTAACACTATCACTACTTTCCTACTTGCAGATTAATCTGCTCTCCGTCTCTTAAAATTAGGTCTTTATAGCCGGAGACTGACTTACCGTCTGCTGTAGCCTTTACTGTTTTGCCATTAGTATCAAGTCCACCCCATATATTTAGAAATTCACCCAAAGTATAATTTCTATTTGCGTTGGATTCTACATGAATAGTACCACTAGCATCATGTGTGTGCAACGGTGCCATTCCTTGCATTCCGTATTGATCTAAAGAATGATCCTTCCATAACGATTGGTCTATACCTATTTGTGATGGAACTGTAAGGGGTTGTCCATCAAATGTTATGCCAAGCTTTGGATGTATATGCAATACCATTGTTTTTGAAGGCGCTTGAGCTGAATAGACATAAGCTGATACTGCAACTAATGCAACTACAGCGGCCACAATAGGAATTGCTAGCATCATATTTCGTCTTCTTTTACGCCTACTCATTCCAATGTAACTGTCATCTCTCCTCAAGTTTTCATTGCTGCCTCCTCTCTTGTTACCCATATCCTGCTTATTCAGAGTCATTTAGAAACAGCTTGTATTAATTATTAGTAGCTTACAATTGTAAGGTATTATCTATAAATTCATCTCCATCTCTTATATCTAAGGGAAGGAGCATCTCAATTACAAATGGTAATAGATCCCGTATGCAAAATGGAGATAGATGAAAAAGCTTCTCAATTTAAGTCTAAAGCGGAAGGGAAAGATGTTTATTTTTGCTGTCCACATTGTAAAGCAATATTTGATAAACAACCATCAAAGTATCAGGTAGTATGATAACAGAATGCGTCAATTTTGTGTTTAATGACGGTGGCTGCTATACCAAAAGAATATCCCTATCTTTCTTGCTGGCGTTGTTGTTGTGTAGTCTTTCTTGATCTTTCTATTCTTCTATACACTATATACG
>WJXE01000331.1 GCA_009665115.1 Nitrosopumilales archaeon | reverse complement strand
ATCCATCGTTGCGTAGCTTTTTGCATATAACTTTCAAATTATGTCAAAATGTTTCACTTTTGATGATTGAACTTGATGGTGCTTACATAGTTCACAGAAACTTTACCTGTGTGTTAGTATATTTTCCCAAAATTCGATTTATACATTTTACTGTAGAAAATAACAATATTATTCTTCAAAATATACTAATACTGAACTGCATCCTTAATGGTGGCATTCACAGTTGACATTGTTTCACAATACCGGTAAGCTTGCTTGTTATATCATTCTGGTTTTGTCAAGTTATTTTTTGCTCACAAACCCATCTTCAATTGCTGATATTTTTGCTACTAGTCAAAAGCATACTGGTCATGACAGCATTATAACTACTACAGGAGAAGCAACGATAATTCATAATGGTCATAATAATGCGATCACAAAGACAAAGCAGATACTCGCTAATGGAAAGACAAATGGTCTTATCAATAATACTCTTAGCGAGAACAGTAAAGTAGTAATTCTAACTTTTGGAGATACTGAAAAAAGCCAATTTACTACAGCTAAACCAATTTTAGATCAATATGGGTATAAGGCAAGCTTCTTCATTACATGTAATTATGTAGGCCAAACACACCGTCTCAATTGGAATGATATATTGGCATTACAACAAGACGGGCAAGACATAGAGTCTAAGGGCATGACTCACGCAGATCTAAACAACTTATCTTCAGGTGCTTTGGATTTTGAGATCGGTGGTTCTAAACTATGCTTGCAGACTCATGGCATTAATTCACCTAATATCTTTGCAGCAGTACACGGCGATGTAGGGAATAATCCAGCAGTGATAGATACAATATCCAAATATTATGGATACGCAGATGATGGTTTTGCTAACTTGATGTTCTTGCATTGCGATGGATATGACAGTAACCAGACTAATTGTCAGACATACGATGGCAGTCGTATGCTAAGCTATGCAAATAGATATTCTATAAGAGAAGCGAGTCATAACTCTTGGGATGCAAGATATCTACACGACGATCAAACAATATTTCAAAAGTTTGTAGAAGAAGTGAATAGCGGAGTAGGAGTCAACAACAAAATAGGAGTGGTGGATGCTATTCCAATAGTTGCTTATCATATTATAGATAATAGCAAAGATCCTTCTAGCACAGACATAAACTTGTTTGCAGCAGAGATGAAGTATTTGCATGAAAACGGCTTCAAAGTAATACCAATGTCTGATTTAGGATATGATGAAAGCACAAATTATATGTATTTAGAATAGCAGTTACAGGACAAGAGTGATAATATGCTTCCCGAATAGTAGGTCCTATAGCAATAGGATCAGAGAGCGGAACACCTAATTCAATGGTATCTGTACCTGCTTTGATAGGCACTTCCACAAGGTTCTGTCTTGGTCCCATGTATGGATATCCAATTTCTAGATAAGATATTAATGCACATTGAGTTCCCTCTGCTAATTGCCCAAATTGTGTGTTTGTTCGAGCACTGGTTAATTTTGTTCATCATTCATTTCTCTCTTCTTTCCCCTCTCTTTTTCCATTTAGGAATAGATCACACTCGATAAGTGAGTTAGCGTTCCAAACAAAGCTAATGCAAAAATAATGAACCCGATTTTCGTCGACTATTTTGTCATTGTAATAATTATTGATATTCCGTTATTTTCTTTCTTGCTCTCCATTTCGCTCTGTACTTTAATTTGCGTTGCTTCATTCTAAGCCTGTAGTTACAACACGGACACCATAATCCATCCTACTTTATGAAGATTCACAAATTTGACTTCGCTTCTGCCATACGGAATAACGATTACCACTGTTATGATATGACGTGGTCTGACGGCTTTGGGACGTATACAAATGCCCTTTGCAAGCCATGTCTTTCTCTATTTGCTTAGTCGCCTGCCCATTTAATCGCTCTTTACGAAGCTCTTATGAGCCTCTTATAACGTCATGGTGTAAGTCATAATCTAATCCACTTTAGACGCAAAGCTTTGTTTACAACCTTCACTAATCACACGCCTCTTATATTATGCCCTTCCCATAATCTAATAATACTTGTTACTACTGCTACGTTAATTCTATTGAGTAAATGATAAGCTGTCCGCCATAATCGACACTTTTTATCCTTGAAATTGCTGTGTGCTATTAAAATCGTTAGTCACTTTATTTGCTGCCATTACTGCCTTCATGACTTAGTCACTTATCCACGTTAACAAACAAGATCAAAAAAGTTCATTTTCCTATACCGATTCAGACAAATAACTCGGTAGCAAACCACAATTTGTCAATGAATGCATATGTGCACGTGTGGGGGAATATTATCGAATACACGTTTTTACCCAAACCAAGTTGCTATCGTGTTCTGTTAATAGGACGCATCCTAGATTCAAGACCTGAGAATTATGTAAAATGAATTTGAGATCAAACAAAACCAGTTTGTCGTGGATGTTTAAGAATAATAAGAAATCGATGCTGATGGTAATTCCAGTTTCGTTTCTTATTATGATATTGATGACTTCTTCAGTTATTCTGAACGGCTATTCTGTCAATAATCGTAATTCTATAAATACGTATGCAGCTGTCGATAATAAAACGGCATCATTAACGTCGCCCACTGAGGGACCTGATAGTGCTAATATAACC
>WJXE01000034.1 GCA_009665115.1 Nitrosopumilales archaeon | reverse complement strand
GATCAAATATGCCCATTAGTGGATAAAGCATACTATGTCGATTCAATTAATTACAAAATAGACAACACCGAATCATCGTTCGGTGATGCTGATTAATAGGAAATAGCCTACCTGTTATAACAACCACTCCGCTAGCCTACTTCTTTCAAAATCAATTTTCTTTTCATATAATTCTTGCGATGGTGGTTCGAGCTTGGTGATGGGACCTGCTTCGTTGTAAAAATCTGCAGTAATATATCCCGCCTTTTTACCTCCTATTTCCATAAAACAATAACCTTTGCCATCAAACCGAGGATTCTGTGATTTATTATTATTTGTTATTTCATCAATGATTTGTTGTGATACTACCTTGGCTTCTGCTTCTGCAAATATTCCAGCTTTAGGAATGGCAACGTATTGATTAACTTTAATTTCTGTAACATCGCCTATGGCAAAAACATTTTCATAATTTGTTCTAAGAGTAAACTTGTCCACATTGATCCAATTTTCTCCTTCCTTCAATAGACCCGGAGAATTTGCTACCATCATAGGAATTTTGTGTGGTGGAATACCTATCAGTACATCATAATCCATCATGTCTCCATTTCCGAATTCCAACTCCTTCTCATTTATTACTCTTTTTAGCTTATGAAGTGGATGGAAATTGATATTGTGTCTATTGAGCAAGTTAACAACATCTTGACTTATCTTAGGTCCAGCTACAGGTAACGCAATTTGTGTAGGAGTATATAGATCCACATTAATAGAATCTCTTATTCCACTTTGAGTTAAGATATCATCAATAATTAACGATGCTTCATATGGTGCGGGGGGGCATTTATAGGGAATATCTGTAATACAAATCGCTATGTTCCCACCTTTTATTGAAAGTATCTTTTCTCTTAATTTTGGAACTTGTGTTGCATCGTATAAATTAAATCCTCTGTTCTCTGTAAAGCCATTTATTTGTTCAATTGCAAAGTCCACACCCAATCCTAGTATCAAATAATCATATTCAATTTGTTTACTTAATTTCGTTCTAACGATTTTTTTATGAAAGTCTATTTGTATGACGTCATCTTGTAGAAATTCAATTCCCTTGTTTTTTAGATTACTTAAAGAAACCTTAGAATCTTCTAATCTTCTGTTTCCACCTAGTATCCATAAATTTACAACTCCCATCAAAAAGTAGTCTTTTTTATCAATAACTACTATGTGATGCTCTGCTGAAAGACCCTTTCTCAACATATTAGCAGCCGTTAACCCTCCGAATCCCGCACCCAAGATCACGATATGACTACGCGTCTCTAACAACTAACAAAGTACAATAACATCTAACCTCATGTAAAAAGATTGTTATTAGGAATGTTATATTATATAAATTGCCTTATCTTTCTTGATACCCTGCTATATCATAGGTCAATTTCAAACTTTTTAAACTTCTCTTGCCTCAACAAATGTGATGTCCCCTATTTCTTCATCTGTATATGCTACAAGACGTCTCCAATTTCCAACGATCAAGTTTACAGACTTCAGCGCAGTCCCGGATATGGGATTAATTCATAATTCCTTACAGAATTTTAATATTCAACAATAATTGCGTTTAAGGGATAAGAAATTGTATCTCGTACATTCAAAGAAAGCAGTAAGAAAAACGGAATTATTGGAGCCTCTCCCCCCCTCGGTGACGTATTCTACCCTTTATTAGTTAAGTTGCGAAACCTTCCTATACTGTTACAGCACATGCATGAATATCTTACATTATATAATAAGAATCGATCATATGGCGAATGTATAGAATGTAATAAAAGAACACCTCATATCTGTCTTAAATGCAATTATTGTTACTCATGTCATCCGAAGATGGAGAGAATTGAAAAAGAAGAGCAAGCGAAGAAATTAATCAAATATCTATATAGTCAGAATAATAATAATCAAAAAGGAGCACGACAACAGCAGTATCCAATAACATTTGTTACCTATGCGATATCAAGAACAAGAACAACTACTAAGTGATTTCGCTATTTGGGTAGGACGATTCCATCTTTTCGAATAGCTACTGTAGTAGAAGAAAAGGAATGGAAATCATTTCGGAACTCATTAGACAAATCTGATAGAAAAATATTTGATCAAATGTTTTCGGTAGCTCATATGTATAATTCCGCGTCGTCTTATACTACCAAACCTGTAAGGATACAGCCGATTTTGATGTCCATAATATTCCACCACTACAAACAACTTGTAAAGCTGTCTAAAGAAATTAAAGAAAGTAAAGGGAGTAGTAGTAGCCTAACATCTGTCAGTGAAATAAGTCTGCCAAAAGGTTGACGAAAGGTGAACAAAAGAGACTTGGGGAAATTCCCGCTAGGTTGTTCAGGCTAGAATTATCCTGATACTCTGATAGACAGGAGTATCATATCCTAACATGGACACCAAAAAACTTCGGTATTATTCTGAATTCTTTAATATAGCGGAAATGGATTCTACCTCTTATGAGAAATTTAATTCTAATATGACCAAAGGAACCTTAAATGAATCTTAAAATAATCAAGATACATCTCATGATTAAGATTGAACCTTAAACAATGGTGTGAGTTAGATGAGCGTATCTATATTGGAGAGACAGATGAGCAATATAAGCAGTATGCTGGCTTTGATTACAGTGAAAAATTAATAGAACAGCTAGCAGAAATCAAACTATATAATTCAAAGATCTTCATTGACTTTTTTTCTGATCCAAGAGCTCTACTTCTTGGCGCAATAGAAGATACAGCTTATTCTAAAAACAAGAAGCTTGAACTAGAATTACATAATACAAGAAATACGAAAATCGTCTCCACAAAGCACAAATTCAAAGATTCTTTTGTCAACTGGAGTACTTGGCGGCAATTCAATAGTCTTGAAAAAAATCAATTAAATAGGAAAGAAGTGTTTGATGAATTTATTGCAAAAACTAAATATATATCTTCAGAGATGCATTGACAGATATTAGTAAAAAAATGCTTGGCAGAGAACCAGAGTATTATGACGACTTTTATTTCTTCAGAAACAAAGTGTATTCTAGCCTAGATACCAATTTTTCGTCAATAGATCCTCTTATTGAAGTGAGAAAGCTACTAGCTTTCATGCAATTCGATCTAAGTAAAATCGTATTTGACACTGAAAGCAGGAAAAATAAATATCCATCACCAATCTGCTTCTTTGTACAGATACCAAACGATATTCGTATCCTCTATAAGGAGGAAAGCCCCTATTTTGATCTTCAAGGATGTTTTCATGAATTTGGCCATGCCATGCACGCAAGTTCGATAGACGCAAACAACGAATATTGGAATAAATACAGAATTCCAATGGGCATAGCGGAGATATTTTCTATCTTTCTTGAAAGATTGACAAAAAATCCCAACTACATACGATCATTGCTTCCTTCAAATAAAGGAAATATTGATGATATCGTAAGCGAAATAGCATCGAGAAATAAGTTTATGGAATTATTTTTTGTTACATTTTACACGGCAAATTCATTAATGAAATTAGATTACTGGAACAAAAACTTATCAGTAGATGAGGCAAGCAATGTATATTCTGCGCTGATCAAAGAGTATGTTGGATTAGAGATACCAGGTGAATATTGGTTATTGCATCACATTCTTCCGGAAGCAATAATGTATGTGCCCAGCTACTTACTAGCAGCAGTAAGGGCAGCTGAATTAGATATTTATATGAAAAATAAATTAGGAGATAAATGGTGGACAGAAAGAGAGTCAGGCAAAAATCTTAGCGAAATAATGAAGCCGGGCGCAAACATAGATTTATCAATATTCTCAAAACTTGATATCACAACTTATATGAAAGAGATCACGGAGCCAGTGTAAGTACAAAATAACATCACGACATAATATTGTCTGTTAGAAAGTACTATTACCACGCCTTTAGATATCATTTTATGGCCGGACGTTCACACGAGCAAGTAGCAAAAATATTAGCAGCAAAAACAATAACAAATAAAGAAAAACAAGATTTAGAATTAGATAGAAAGATTACTTTAGTAATTGTAGGTTTTACGACAGTTAGCTAATTAATTTTGCGATACAGAACTTGGCTATCTAAAGAAAGTGCATAGACAATATCTGAATACATCATAGCAATGAAAAGAGAGATTAATCCAAGACTTAGCATCATAGGACTACAATTCAATTTACATCTGAATTATCCAATCTGTTGGACTCGCAAAGAAGTTCTATGATATAACACAGGAATATATTTTTCTCTGCCCGGATAGTTGTAGAAACTCAGAAAATGAAGAGAACGCAACCGGTCTAGGTATCACTGAATTCTTCCTGAGATGTATCGCTTGGTTATGTTTACGAAATGTCTGTTCTTTATTATATTGCATAACTGAGTGATCTGTTGTGCAATATTCAACATGGTTGAATTTGGACCTAGGTCAGTATACCGAAATATCATTTGATTCACTTATTTATCTTAGAATGAATGTTGTTATGTTACGGCTTAATCTTTTGGCTTTTGACCAGCAACCGACGCCATCGACTATTGCAAGAAGTATCGCAGTCGACCCTGAATGCCACACTCCACTGTCCATGCATTACAGTGAAGATATTATCTGACCCTGGAACCAGCATGTGGTTAAATACTTCAAAAAGTAGTGAGTCGAACATCGATGCGATTAGAAGCCAAGCACTTCTTTTCGCTTGCTGTTGTAAGTATTTCAGCAGAACCAATTTCAGTCTTCTGTGGGGTAAATACAAGATGTCCTGATGGATGGTCTGGTGCTTACTCCAACATCACCATGTGCGAATTATGGGTACCGTTCGACGGAAGACAAATTCAAGTCGACCTATGCAGTCAAGGCTAAAACCTTTAGCCTCACCGATATAGCTCGTTTATATTAGGACGAGAATCACTTACATCACAGATGAGTTACGGTAGAAATAGCGGTTATGGTGGCGGTGGTAATAGAAGCTTTAACAGAGGTTCTAGTGCTGCAAAACCAGTCGAAGAAGGTAAGGAATATGAAGTAGACGTTACGGAAATCAGTAGACAAGGTGACGGGATTGCTAGGGTGGAAGGATTTGTTGTGTTTGTCAAGAATGCAAAAGTTGGACAGAAGGTTAAGGTCAGGGTTACTCAAGTAGGAAGTAGATTTGGTATAGCAACAGTTGTGTAATTACTCTCGTTATTGATATCCACATACCTTTTTGTAGTCGTAAGCACTAAGTGGCAAAAAGTCTTTTAATTCTATCTCTCCCACACGCTCACTCAGAATTGTAGATGCTTTATAACCTTTAAAAGGCTTGTAATCCTTTCAAATGCATGCAGAAAGTCCAAGCAAACGTATTCCGAAAACTTGTGATGGCTATACCACTAGTGTTACTTCTTCTTGTGTCCACAGCGATTATTCAGCCACTGAATGCACAGAACTCTACGATATCTGGTGCTGGAGGGAGCTCAGGTAAAACAACTGTAACAGCTGCAGGCAATAAGACAATTATAATGATCTCTCCTGGCCGCAACACAACTCCTGGAGCCGCACCTGCTGCCAGCAGCAGTAGCAGCGCCACTACCTCTGGTGCTAATTACAATCGAACAGGGTTCAATAATCTGTATGTTCTCACATTCAACGGAAAAACGTTCCCAGTTAAATATACTATCACAGGCGGCAAACTGGTTGGAATGTTGGCAGATAAGGATAGAAGTACGTTGGTGCTAGTCCTTAATCCTGGTCCAAATGGGGGGAACTTTACTACTGAATTACCTAGAAACTTGATAGACTCTAAAGGAGCTTCAAGTGCTGACACAAAATATCTGATAAAGATAGATGGCAAGGGAGTGGATTACAAGGAGGTAGCAAACAACTTGAATGCAAGAATATTATCAATTGACTTTAGCAAAGACAATAGATTTGTGGAAATAATAGGAACTCAAATGACATCGTAATACAAAGTTCATAATAATGACCAGCAATTCTTGGCGTAATAGCCCGGAGGCGCGGATCAAAATAAAGAGGTCTTGGAACATTGTTTTTTTTGACTTTCCGAGATATGGTCTTTATATAATATGCTCTCAACTAAGTCACTAATGCACAAAAATCCAAAGTTTGCAATAATCAGTACGGGATTCATGGCAGCCGTATTGACACTTAGTATGTTAACGACAGCGATAAAATTTTCTTCTCCATTAGCATCAGCTTTGGCTCTGATGCCAGGTAATCAAACTAGCAGTACTGGTGGAAAAAATATGACTATGCCCGGAGGTAATATGACATTCGTAGGTAATATGATGCCTAGAAAAAATATGACTATGCCCGGAGGTAATATGACATTCGGAACATCTCTTCAGAACGCTAAGATGCACTTGATGGAAGCTATAATGGATCTAAAGACTGGTAATACGAAAGGAACGATGATGGAGCTAAATTTGACAGCTCAAGGGATAAAGATGCATGAACAAGAAATTAAGAGTATGATGATGGGGGTGAAAAGCATGATGATGGGAATGAAAGGTAATGCGACTTCTCCTTCCACGATGTATAAGAATGCAACCTCATGACGGATTCAAAATAAACCTAATGCGGCACAGTTTGTAAGACTCATCAAGAGTAACTTGTAAAATATCCCCAGTATCAGGTCCAAATGAAGCTATTACAAGATATTGTTATAGCCAAAAGAATTCTTCTCATCATATAGTCATACCAAATAGGTAAAATAATGACCGATAATTTTTTACGGAGTTTTCATTGATGTATCGTAAACTGTTTCCCTCATCATAGGACTGTTTTTTCCTACTTGTCCTTGCATAAAATACCATCGGCTCTGAAAACACAAAACCAAGAATTCTGGTATAGTGAACGATGAAGTTATATTCCTAAAGAAGCGTAAGTACCTTTAATCATCTCATTCTTAAGATAGCAGTCTTAATCAACATGAAAATTTAAGTAGCACCTTTCTTGAGTATGGAATAACCTGGAAAAAGCCTTAAATCATTCAGATCTAAGCTATATTTGTGATCGAAAAAACTGGGAGCATTTCTACCACCACTTCGTTCGTTGTAGGACTCGCTGCAGGGGCTGTGGCTATTGCAATATCGCTGATTATACGATCATTTGCTGGAGGACCTTTCATCCCCGAACTTGCATCCCAGACTCTTTTCTCGCTTACCCCAGGACAATTTGAATCACAAGCAGTAGCGAATTTTGGTCCTCTGGCTAAATACTCTGCGTTTGCAGGTGCCATTATTGCTAATTTTATATTGTATGGCCTGCTTGCTATATGGGTTGACAGATTACAGAACAAGTTACATCGGAAGGGATATGTAGGAAAAGCAATACTCTCGTCGGTAGTAGCTTACGTCATTTTACTCATTGTGACCATTTCGCTTGTAACAATAACGGAAGCTCGTACTCACACACAGCCAACTTCTATCATACGCTTAGTTCTTTCCCTCATTCTGCCTCAGATCGCCTTTGGGTTTACACTATCTTCTTTCTATGAAAAGATACGGCGACCATCAAGAAAACCTGTTGTCGAAAAACCATCGGAGACCACCACGCAGATCGATTATAAGAAAAGAGCTCTACTTCGCGCAGCTATAGCATCAGCAGTTGCTTTACCGATTCTATATTTGGGATTGAATCGTTTGTTTCCAACACAAGAAGTACAACCCCCTTCATCTTCTTCTCTTTCATTATTACCATTGCAATCAAAATCCAAACCTTTGGGTTTTGAAGATCCCAGACTAGCACCTCTTCTTGATTCGGAAGTAACACCAACATATCTATTCTATAGAATAGACATAAATCCTATTGTACCTGTGGTTGATGCGACTTCTTGGACTCTTACTGTGAAAGGGTTAGTGAACAACCCCTTAACAATCACTTATGAAGAGATAAAGGCTATGCCCCCGGTCAAAGAGTATGCCACGCTACAATGCGTAAGCAACAAAATAGGAGGAGATTTGACAAGTACAGCATTATGGAAGGGCGTACGGCTTAAGGATGTGCTCCAGAAGGCACAGGTGAAGCCAGGAGCAAAATACATAGCAGTCAGATGTTACGATGGTTACGATGTCGGAATACCTTTGGAGAGAGGACTTTTGGACGGGAGCATATTGGCCTACGAGATGAATTTAGCTCCTCTTACTTCGGAACACGGCTATCCTGTTAGAGCTATCGTCCCTGGTTTGTACGGAATGATGAATCCAAAGTGGATAACCGAGATAGAGCTTGTTGATAATGTTTATGAAGGTTATTGGGCTAGGAATGGTTGGACTAATGTAGCTACGGAAGATACTCATTCGTTCATAGTTATCCCTGGACAGGCACCAGTAAGGGATAGATTTAGAAATTTAGACGTAGAGAATATAAATATCGTACCTGGTCAAAAGGTGCCGGTTGCAGGGATAGCTTTTGCAGGAGATCGTGGGATAGCAAAGGTTGAGGTGAGCACAGATGGTGGTGTCACTTGGAAATCAGCAAGCATAAAAGATCCGCTCTCAAAATATACGTGGGTCCTGTGGACTGCAGGATTCACCCCAGCCACAGCTCAAGGGAATTACAGAATTGTCGTTAGAGCAACTGACAAAACAGGAAAAATCCAGACTGCTGAAGTAAGACCGCCATTCCCAGACGGAGCAACAGGATATCATATGATCAATATATAAAAGTGCGGCAAACTTAGTTTCGACAGTTTACGGGCCAGTGTTACATTACAGTACAAAATTAGAATACTAGCATCGATACATAGTAACTCACTTCTACTTTTCTGGCGACAATATGAATGACCATAAAAATCATCAGCTATTCGAAAAATGTCTTGTCAAGCCATTTTATCACGACTTCTCTTTTCTCTAAACGGGAAATGGATTTTCTACTCTCTGTGTTTAAGCCGTATTCGAGCTACATTGAGAATATCCTTAAACTCACCTTCTCAGAGCTCTTATTGAATGCCTAGTGCCTGTGGACTGATTATATCATTTGCTACCTAAAACTCGTTCGTTATCATCGTATTCCGAGGGCGTCTCTCAGATCTATTTCGTGATCCTGCTCCTCTGCTATAATATCCCTTAATGCTTCAGAAAGAGCAAATTCACCAGCGCGTTCCGCCTGACGGATTCTCTCCCTGTAGCTCTTGATAGTTTCTTGTTCAGCTCTGAGGTCGATCTCAAGCATCTTCCTTGACTCTTGGGAATATTCTGCTTCTTTGCCTTTCACGGTCGGGTCTCCGCCCAAGTAGTCGATCTGCCTAGCCACCTCCAAGGCATGTGCGAGTTCCTGCGAAGCGTGCTTTTTCAACTGTTCCGCGATGTCTCCATACTCGGCACCCTTCAATGTAGAACTGAAGACCACATACTGGATAATCGCTTTGTACTCCCTTGCCAAATCCTCATTAAGTCCTCTGACAATTTCGACCTTGCTAGACGATGAGGCTCCTTCAGCGTCAGCTGCTGCAGAATTCGAGCTATTTGACATATATTCACCTCGGTTCCCTCTTTAACTTAAGTGTTTTCAAGTCATACTATACGCGTACGTGACTAAGGTTGGTAATCTACCGGACCTTATGATTTGAGATCGATATATTGCTAGTCCAACAATTTAGCTGATGCTTCTGACGAGGCACAAATCTAGCGGGGAACGATTTACCTTACGATTCCCCAAAAATAATAATTAAGAGTATAACATATACTCATATCAAATACATAAAGTTAGTTTGTTTTAATAATTGATTACATTTTGCACTTCTTTTGACAGCACAAATTTCAACAACAATTTCAATATCATCTATCTATTGAAGAGGATACTATCGAGACTTGCTGTTATCTTGTTCTATCATGTTAACCAAATGAGTCGTTGTAAGCTAAGTAGCATAGACCTCAAGATATCGTGCATAGCAAGTACGTAATATAGATCGAATTGTAATATGTATAATAAATGTACAAGGAAAGCCCGTACACGGGTTACCTGAAGGATCTCAGGGTGAGGGTACTCAGAATAGGTATCACCGTGGGATTAGTTACAACCCTTTGTATGACTTTCAGTATCAGTATCTTCGATTTTAACGGTTACAAAATTCCACTACTATATCCAGGGCCCCTGAATAACCTAGCAACTCAGATAATCCACATTATGAAGGAGAATCTGCTCCCCAAAAACGTTAACCTTATACAAGTTACGCCGCAAGGATCTTTCCTTACTCAATTCTATGTCGCAGCCTTGATAGGTATAACCTTGGCCGTTCCAATTACGATTAGGGAGTTAACAGCATTCGTGGGACCGGCACTTAATCAACATGAGAAAGCAATTATAAAAAAAATTACAACACCTGCCATCGGACTTTTTGCAATAGGCTGCTTATTCTCATACTTTTTTGTCATACCAAACACACTCGATTTTTTGTACAAATATGGAGAGTCAATTGGCGTTAGTACATTCTTTAACGTATCAGAATTTATTCCATTTGTAATGCAGTTCCTAATCGCATTTGGATTTTCATATCAATTTCCTCTACTAATGTGGGCTATTACGTTATTCAAGATAGTTGAGCCTACGTTTTGGAGGAACAACTTGAGGTATATGATAATCATATTTGTTATCTTTGGTGCGGTTATAACCCCAGATGGTAGTGGAATCACTATGTGGTTTCTTGCCGGACCAATGCTTCTCCTTTATGTGCTTGGGATGCTGTTTATAGAGTGGAAGATTAAGAGAGAATCCTAAAATTACTAAGTTTGAAGGTGCATTCAGCACTAAGACACACCCCAAGTAACCTTCTTAATCAGCTCGGGGATTTTTGAACATCAATGTTATTTGATATGCTTATGCTATACTACTATCCCAAATTTCAGAGATAAAAAAATCTTAAATTTACAGAAGTATCTTCTGAGCCTATGAAATTTATTGCATTTCGAAGTTCTGCTGTATGAATTGGAGAGGAGGTTCTATCTACTCTTTCTAACAAATTCTTCGGTACAGGCAATCCATAGCGGCTAATAGAATTTTTTTCGAAATCGCTGCAAACTCTAGACTCTTACCCTTGATTATGTGTATTTGTTTCTTATATGAATCACTACTTGCGTATACCCAGAGATTGAAATCTGCCTGCCAGATTTAAACCCTTATAATAAATACTCCTGCAGATAATTCATGTAGATGGAATTTTCTTCTTTTTATCCGTAACCAAATTTGACAAGCGATACTGCTCTTACCGTTGTTCTTCCCAATTGGACTTTCTAAAGAAAAGCAACAAATGAAAGCAAGCTGCTGTTATAAACGTATCAAATCTATTTTTATTATAAAGACGATCATTCGGTTCAGATGCTTTAATTTATCTTGTAGACGATCCTAACCCTTCTTAAATCTTGATTTAGTAACCACAAGAAGTAGCAAACAGGCATGTTTTTGCGAATACCTTCAGTTTCTGTTATACCATTTATTTAATCATCATATTAGATCTGCAAAAAATGCGACAGCAATGATTGCTGTGGCTGGAACCCCTTTTTTGCTTTTAGCAACAGTCCTATTTATTGCCTATAGTGTGACATATCTACTCTAGATGCATTATAGAGCTATCTCTTTTTCCTCCCTGTTCGCTCCATTTCTTTTGCTAAAGCCTCACCGGCTTTTTCATCAAGGTTTAAAATTCTTGCAAATTCCTCGGGATCTTCTTTATTATCAATCATAATCTGAATCAGATAAGGTAAGTATACCGAGCCAAAAATACTCTTTGATGTGTGAGCTTTTTCTGCTAGATCTGATATTAGATTTTTCATTGATTGGCCTCTTGCAAAGATAGGCGCCATTACTGGCCAGATCATGCTATACTGGTTGTATTTTATTCCCTTGTTGCGAGAGTTTTCGAATAAACCATACGCGATTATATTGTCTAGATACTTGAGGAGGCTCCATTGCCTATTTTGTCCGATTCGTCCTACTATTATGTCTACTTTGGAGAGTACGTCAAGAAGCGCAGCCATACTATCGTAGCTAATGCGGGAGGAGACTATACTGGAAAACAGGGCGTTAATCTTATCCTTTCGCCTTGCGTCAGATGAAATACCAAAGTGTGGGTCTGGATAAGTTGCATCCGCATGAGACAGAAACGCTTTTGCCTCCTGTGGAGAATTAGAAGAAAAATAACCGTTTATTGCACTTGCAATATCTATTTCAAAGATATCTTCCCGCATGACATTATAGCCTGCAACTTTTCCTTGCGCACTATTTAATAATGATCGGATATCTCCACGGCTGCGATTTACAATTAAAATTTTTTCTTCAGTGTCCAAATTCTTATTGTGGTTTTTTAGAACATAATCTAAGAACATGCTCAACTCTCTAGGAGGAACAGGGTTAAATTTTACGATCTTGCAAACTTTTGCAAGTTGCTTAATTTTTGAATTATCTTGAGTATTGGCAGCCATAATGACAGGTATGGTCGGTTCTTTCATCATTTTAACAAGAGACTCTATTCCACCAGCGTCTTCTCTTCCAGAAATTCCATCAACTTCATCCAAGAATAATAACATTGTTCTTCCAGATACACTTGTATTGTTAAACATTGGCATGATCAGAGTTTCGAGATCTTCTCTGTTCCTGGTGTCACTGGCGTTCATTTCAATTAAATCATAGTCAAATTTGCGTGCCAATACTTGCACGAGGGTTGTCTTACCAACCCCACTAGGTCCAACTAATAGCAAAGGTCTACTTCCATCAATCCATCGTGATAACCATTTCATTACCGCCAACCTGGCATCTTCATTTCCTATCATTTGCTCCACCTTTTGTGGGCGGTAGATATCGGTCCACATCATATTGTGTATATACCGAAATGCTCTATCATTAAATATATTCTTTGTAGACTGTAATCTGGTTCCTGCAATGAATGTTTCTCCTTCCCGACCACGCAAAACAAAAGTAATGCTAGAACATGAGCTAAACGAAATATAACGCTTATTACTAGATGGTACTAGTGCACAAGAAATCAAAGGAGCCGAAACATAAGCGATAGAAATTACACCAAATATATGGAAAAATTGAGACCACAAGCGCCGCTTTTAATATTGTTCTGTTTAAATTGTAATGCAGGGGTTAGCTGTATTGGGCTGCATGTTCAAAAAGTATGTCAGACTAGTTTGTTATTCAGTCAAATGATTGGTTGAATCTTATATATGATATGCTGGTTCTAGGAACATATTGCAAATTGTGAAAGCACCTACCTGGTTGAGAATGCTTGAGATGCCGCGAGATACAAAGCAGAAGATGTATTGTTCTTTGGTAAGAATATTTCCCACAAAAAATTACAGAAGTTACTGCCGAAGAGGTTGGAAAAAAGATTCAAAGAAGTTTTGGAAAACAAGGATTTCCTAACATTGATGAAAATTGCATCGGTTGAAAATGAAATGTTGATGAAACAAATAAAGTCAATTATATGTTAGCTCATTAGTTGTTTGTTTTATTGATGTTGGCCGACATCTAAGAAACTTCAAACTTAGGTACTGATCATAGAGAAAAATACTTTACCGTTTATAGTTCAGCTTTTACTCTTTTTACTAAATCAAACACATCTATTGGCTTTCTAATAAAGCGTCCTCCGCCGTTTTCCAATATCGTGGCTAGAACATTTTCATAGTCTTTGGTTCGATATCGACCCGCTAATACTTCATAATTGACCCCAAAAGCTGTCATAAAAAATACCCGAATTTTGCTATCCATTTTTCTGATTTTTTCATAAAATGTAAATCCGTCCATTCTCGGCATCGCGATATCCAGTAACAAAAGATCATACAAATCGGCCTTGAAATCGTTTAACGCCAAGCTTGGGTCGTTATATACATCAACTCGTTCTTTGAATCCATTCTTCTCAAGTGCCAGCTTGAAAGTGAAACCAATATCTGGTTCGTCATCTACAATTAGAATTCTTCGCGTCATGTGAGAGTGGTGCTTGGGGGTTTCTCAGATTCTTGTCCTTCAGTCGTAACTTTGTCGGCCTTGACTTCTTGTTTTTGCAAGAGTAATACAGAGAACCCTCTTGCACTTATAGAGTCTGAGACAGAGACCATTTCTACGTAACCCCCATATACAGTATCTGTATGATGTGTGATTATAATTCCTTACGTAACACTATTACGTTATGAACAGATTCGTCATCAATATCTTTTCTAGCACTACATGTTGTCACAATCCTTGGAGGCAGTAGCATTGAACGGAGTAGCATTCGCGATGCCACAATAAGCTGTAGCATACAGATATCACCACAATAATAGCAATAGCATAAAAGTTGATCAACAGAGTGAGTAATTTAGAATGCACTTAAGCATTAGTCTGAGACCTAATTAGATTAGAAAGTAATGAACCCCCTAGCTCATTGCCGAAGCAGGCGACACATGAAACTGGAGGTGTTAAAGAGATTATTGGGTTTACCTAAGATCGGCTAGCAAGCATCACGTCACATGCCTTGATAGCCTTCCTTTTTATTTAGATTACCAGGTATACCTTCAAAATTAATTAGTCCTCTAGAAAATTATTGGACTGGGGAATTCTTGTACGCTTGTTCTTTATCATGTCTATAAATAGCGGCAGTCCATGAGAATGATTTTCCCCTAGCCCTTCACCTGTGAACGGGTCATAATATTTTCTAAATCCATGATTTGCAACCAGCTCGAGAATTCCTTGCCTTATCTGTTCTGCAGTTTCTCTGTATCCATATTTCAAGAGGCCTAACCATATCATCCAGTTTGTATTGACCCAAATAGGATCCCGCCAATAAGTTAAATGGCTAAAATATGGATCTGTCAAGTCGGTACCAGGTATAGCCGGTGTGTGGCATCGTCCTTCTCCACACCAGCGAGCATGCCTTAGCCACTTCACGAATAGATCAATTTGGTCTTCTAGTATCAATCCAATGTAGA
>WJXE01000330.1 GCA_009665115.1 Nitrosopumilales archaeon | reverse complement strand
TCCCCGAAGCGCTGGTGGGCGGGTATTAGCGGAGATTGCCAAGCGGCATGGCCGCACTCCTAGACAGGTCGCACTCAATTTTCTGACGCGTCACTCATGTATCTTCACAATTCCGAAGACCACTCACCCAGATCGAGTTAAGGAGAACAGCGGCGGTGTAGGCTGGGAGCTTACAGCAGATGAGCTTGCTGCCATTAACTACGCCTTTCCCCCACCTGACCATGACACACCTCTGGGCATGATTTAGACACAAGTCGGACTAGTAGAGAAGGTAAAAGAGAATAGCTAGCGAAGAATTTAGGGGAATGGCAATATTCATTACGTTTTTCGAATGTTGGTCAACATGACTGCAAGCGTGAACTTGCTGGTTTACAGAGTGAATATACTCTAATGAAAGAAATCCACAACGCGAATTGCGAGGATTCGATCCAGCGTTTGAAGATCTCATAAATAAACAGGTAACAATATTTGTTGGAGAACAAATAGATAGAAGTATATCGTTAAACCTGTTGAGTACGTTTCTTTTCTAATTTTTTATCTCCTTCGTTTGTGCAGGTAAATTCAATATCTTACAATTGAAGTTGGTACACTTGTATTGTCGATATATCTTGAAGGCTTTAGAACAATGTAAGATGATTGAAGATTCAATTCATTTTGGAAAATATCCGGTTGAAGCTAATCAAAGGCCTTTGGTAAATGTTATAACCTTGACTATTCATAATGAGTTATTTCGAGCTTTTCTCGATTGAAGATGTTTGGTATTTTTCATCTATTTCGCTTTCTTTTAATTTAAGAGTAATTCTGTCATCTATAATACTTGCTATTTCTAGCCTAGGAATTTCATATTTTATCTCCATATTTTCTTTTTCGAACTTTACAATGAAAGACTCTACAAATGCCGCTTCCACTTTACCAATTTTTATCCTGTCGGATGAAAAAACAGTCTTGTAGTTTACTCTATCCTCACTATGGATTTTATCTTCATAAGGATATTCTGACATATTGTATTTACAATATAGGTTGTCTCAAATAAGGGTTTAACTAATTATGTTCATATTTGAAAAATCAGATGGAGCAGTAAATGAGAATAGAGAATCTCAATAGTGTGTGTTCCGATTGTATTTCGTCTCGCCATATGATATTCAAGTTCGAATAATATAGAGGAAGCTCAGCGACCAACAAATTGGCATAGTGTAGCACACAAGTTTTTCTTTCGTTATAATTTAACATATTTTGATTTGTTACAATTAATGATAAGTTCAAGTAGACCTATTATTATCTGGTGGGTAGCTGCTGCTCAACATCTTCATTTATTCTAGATAATCTATCATTGTACAATGGAATATCAAATTTCATTATGTGTGCTCCTATAAGATCAATTACAGCATCTACATCTTTTACTTTTCTTCAAATCTTTCAGATTTATAGTCAATCACCTGATCAACACCTACTCTTTTCAGATAATCTGCGTCACCTTGTGATGCTGTAGAATGACTCGAGCTTTTTTCCACTTTGCCAGCGTTGCAAATGACCCTACACCTCCCTGCAGCTCCATGAATCAATACAACTTGGCCCTCCGATACTTTGGCCTCGTCAATTATCATCTGCCATGCAGTAAGGCCTGCTGTCGGAACTGAGGCGGCTGTTACAAAATCGATTGATCCAGGTTTGTGGGCTGATTCTTTGACAGACACGTCCGCATATTCAGCATATGCTCCACTAAGAGCAAAACCAAAGACTTGATCTCCAGCCGAGAAATCATGGACATTATTGCCTACTTCCGCTATCTCGCCAGAGAAATCTTGTCCTATTGTCAGAGGAAACGACACAGGCATAAAGTCTTTGAAATTGCCTTCCCTGATTTTCCAGTCTACTGGATTGACTCCTGCAGCATGAATTTTGACAAGAACTTCATTATCATCTTTGATTTTAGGATTGGGTATTTCTTAGATTTTTAGTTGGTCAGAGTTTTCATAAGAATGAATACGAATTGCTTTCATTTTAAAAAGACTACGCAATTGAAGAAATTAAATATATCGTAAATCCAGGTTGAATAAATTATCTTCATTGCTTCATGTCGACAAGCTAGTTATCGAATATCGATATGCTGATATAGCCAGAAAAGTCAGAGCTCTAGACGCACCGTATCGCGACAAGAAGAATCTCACTTTTAAATGTGAGATGACTAATTCTTATACTTAATAGCGCTCTAAATAGCAGATCTGAGTCTTTCCAAGAGAGTTTCTAAATCCCACGAGTCATTATAACGTATCCCATTGATATAGAAAGTTGGTGTACCATTTACACCGCTATGTATCCCACTAAGAAAGTCCTCACGAATGCGACCTGCGTAAGCATGGGTGTACATATCATTTTTAAACTTATGCAAGTCCAATTCTAACTTATCAGCATATGTCTCCAAATACTTATCATCAAGTGCCTGCTGATGTTCGTATATGTAATCGTGCATTTCCCAAAACTTATTCTGTAATGCAGCAGCTTCGGCTGCTTCAGCTGCGTGCTGTGCATGTGGATGAATTTCAGTGAGTGGAAAATTGCGAAAAACAAAGCATAATTTATTACCAAGCTGCTTTTGAACTTCTTTGATTATTGGATATGCTTGTCCACAATATGGACATTCATAATCGCCGTATTCTATTAATGTCACAGGTGCAGAAG
>WJXE01000329.1 GCA_009665115.1 Nitrosopumilales archaeon | reverse complement strand
ATGTCGTGCTGTCGATGGCTCTGCATTTCTTGGCGAGAAATTAGACGATTTGAAGGGTGTCTTGGAGGAGTATGGCTTCAAGTATAGCGGCAAGGAGGCTATGTATGAGGGCAGGTCAGGCAAAAGGTTTCCTGCTGATGTTTACGTAGGTGTAGTCTATTACCAAAAACTGCACCATATGGTTGCAGACAAGATACACAGCAGGGCAAGAGGACAGGTCCAGATGCTTACTAAACAACCAACAGAGGGGAGGGCACGGGGGGGTGGCTTGAGGTTCGGGGAGATGGAACGAGATTGCCTAATCGCATACGGGGCCTCAATGATGCTCAAAGACAGATTATTAGAAGAGTCTGACAAAGCCGAAGTAAATGTTTGCGAACGGTGTGGCTTGTTATCCTACTACGATGTGAAGCAACGCAGGTACGTTTGCAGAGTCGACGGTGAAAAGGCAAAGATTTCATCGGTGGTAATCGCTTATGCCTTCAAACTCCTGTTGCAAGAGATGATGAGTCTTAACATCGCTCCCCGTTTGATAGCGAAGGAGAAAGTTTAACAAAGGGGTGTTTTGGGGAAAATGGAACAACCTGTAAAAGTCCTTGGCGGAATTAAATTTAGCGTTTGGTCCCCCGTAGAAGTGCGCAAGTTCAGCGTCGCAGAGATTACAGCGCCTGAGACTTATGATGAAGACGGCATGTCGGTACAGGGCGGATTGATGGATAACAGACTCGGGACATTAGAGCCGGGTCAGAAATGCGCTACCTGCGGTAACACTTCGGCTAAATGCCCCGGTCATTTCGGACATATCGAATTAGCCGAGCCCGTTTTACACATCGCTTTCGTCGACGATATACATAAGCTGCTCTTAATCACCTGCAGATCATGTAATAGGCTAAAACTTAGCGCTGAAGAACTCGCGAAATATCAGCATCTGAGAGATAGCAAACCTCCATATGCGGTTATCACGTTGGAAAACGTCAAGGCAGACATCATCGAAAAAGCCAAGAAGGTAAGAATTTGTCCTCATTGCCAAAAAGAGCAAAACGATCTTGTATTTACGAAACCGACAATCTTCGTAGAGAAGACTGATGCGGGTGAAAATCGGTTGCTTCCTATCACTATTAGGGAGAGGCTGTTGCATACTTCGGATGAAGACCTTGCGCTCTTGGGGTACGATCCAAGGACTGCGAGACCGGAGTGGTTCGTGCTTCAAGTCCTGCCAGTACCACCGGTGACGGTAAGACCCTCTATCATTCTAGAAACTGGGATCAGATCAGAAGATGATTTGACCCATAAACTCGTCGATATTATTCGAGTTAATCAAAGGCTAAAAGAAAGTAAAGAAGCTGGCACGCCACCACTTATCGTACAAGATTTGGTAGATCTGTTACAGTACCATGTTACTACTTACTTTGACAATGAAGTTTCTGGTATCCCACAAGCTCATCACCGCTCGGGTAGACCCCTGAAGACGCTTACCCAAAGACTGAAAGGTAAAGAGGGACGGTTTAGAGGCTCCCTGTCAGGAAAGAGAGTAGATTTCTCTAGCAGAACTGTAATCTCACCCGACCCGAATCTTGGAATCTCTCAGGTCGGCGTACCGGTCGATGTCGCTAAAAAACTCACCATTGCAGAAACAATTTCTCAGTGGAATACGGATGAATTAAAGAAATTAGTCATTAACGGGCCAAATATCTATCCGGGTGCAAACTATATTATAAGACCGGATGGTGTTAAGATAAGACTTGATTATGTTAATGATAGGAAGATAATTGCTGAGTCTCTCGCTGCCGGCTATATGGTTGAAAGGCACCTTGCCGATGGAGATATTGTGATTTTCAACAGACAACCGTCGCTACATCGTATGTCCATCATGGCGCACTATGTTAGGGTTCTCCCGTATCGTACCTTCAGGTTGCATCCGGCGGTTTGTCCTCCATACAATGCGGACTTCGACGGAGATGAGATGAACCTTCATGTTCCACAAAGCGAAGAAGCAAGAGCTGAAGCAGCTCTATTAATGAGAGTCCAAGATCAATTGATATCGCCTAGGTACGGAGGGCCGATTATAGGCGGAATAAGGGACTTCATCACCGGTGCATTCATTCTTACTAGTGATGGCACCACCCTGACGAAAGAAGAATTTGCAAACTTTGCTCTGATAGGCGGATACAAAGGTACCCTCCCTGAACCGCACGTTAACAAAGATGGAGAAAAATTGTTTTCTGGGAAACAACTGTTCAGCCTTTTTCTCCCTCGGGATTTTAACTTCGTGATCACTTCAAAATGGAACAAAGCAATTAAAGGCGAAGGAAGGGATGTTGTCATAAAGAATGGGGAGCTACTTAGCGGAGTCATCGATAAGGCCTCGATCGGGGCTGAGGAGCCAGATAGCGTCCTCCATAGAATTGTGAAGGATTATGGTAATGATATTGCGCGGAGATTTCTTGATTCGATACTGATTATGCTGAAGACATATATCATTCATAGAGGTTTTTCATACGGTTATTCTGACCTCTGGCTCGAGCCTGAAAAAAAGGAAGAGATTACGAATGTTATTCAAAAGGCATATGAGAAGGTTCATGATCTTATTCAACAATACAAGGATGGCTCACTACCGTTAACAAGAGGACTGGCCCCAGAGGACGCCTTAGAACTCTATGTTGTTAATGAATTGTCAAGAGCAAGGGATAGA
>WJXE01000328.1 GCA_009665115.1 Nitrosopumilales archaeon | reverse complement strand
CTCTTCAGCTGGGTTATTCATAATCGCTTGTTTGACGATATGGTCAGACAGCTTGGGGTTAGCTCGTAGAACAACATAATTAAGACTATGTGTATATACTCTATATCGGTTTGTGAAAAAACAGAATAAGCCAAAAATCAACGAAGACAGAGGCGTGTTTATTGATGAAGTTCAAAGATGGTTTCTTAAAAGAAATACGTTTTGGTTGGTAATTACTTTTCTTGTTCTCGCTTCCATCATCATTCTGCAGCTTTCGTTTACTTTCCTAACAGGAATTAATCCTCACATCAGGCTGGCAATATATCCTATTTTGATACCGTTGCTGCTGTTATTCGTATTCAGCATCTTCTGGCGAAATACAATAACAGCTTTTTTGTCGCTTGCAGGAGCTACATGCTTGTTCGTCGGTATGTATTATGCCTATGCCAGTCGATATGAAATAATTCAAAGTATGTCATCGTCGTTGTCACATACTGCTACTACTACGCACATGCAACTTCCGCCCTTGGCTGCAGTGGCTGCGTTTTATTTCTTGATGGGACTATTTTCAGCGTCCCTATGTGTTGGAGTAGCCTTCAGACCATCTTTCTTTCGAGCTAAAGGAGCTCTTACTGGGCTACCATATCCTGTATGGAGTACTAATGATGATCCAATATACATGGGTGCTAATAGTAATAGCGTCCTGAGTTTAATTCCTGTTCAAAGTTTACTCAGCTTCGGTGAGCGTCATCTTATCTCAAATTACAAGTACATCCAAGTTATGATTGGAGGGAGAATCTACTTTGTTTCTTTAGACGAGTGGGTACCGCAGAGTACGACATATATTATCAGAGAGAAAGACTCTGGCTCACTTGTTGGTATCCCGAAAGTTTCCGATGGCTTTAATGTATGGTAACCCGACGATGCCAAGTTGTGCTTTTACGCGACTTCGGGTATCACAACCTAAGCGGGCAATGGTGTTCGTGGTCTGCTCCCATCGCTGATTCTCTTGATGCAACTATCGCTAAAGACGATACTTGAAACTCAAATTCATGAATTAAAAGTGGCAGACTATATAATGCAGACTATATAATGACCCGATCGAATCATTATTATAAGATCACCTCTTGTAATCGTGATCTCTAGGACTTCAGGAAAAAGTTATACGGTCACTAACTGAAGATTAGCTGACAGTATTTTGGAAGGCCTATTAATCTCAGGAAATGCGGATGGCGGAGATATTGCACTAGCAACTGACTTCTACGAATTGACAATGGCTGCAGCCTATTATTATCGCTACTTCATTAGACCAGCTGATAAAGCAACGAGCGATAGCAAAAGTGAAAAGGGCGTCTTTGAAATGTTTGTCCGAAAGCTACCGAGAAATAGGTCTTACCTAGTAGCTGCTGGTCTTGAACAGGTACTTTACTTTCTTATGAACATTAGGTTTAACGAAGAACAATTATCCTATCTAGAATCGCAGGAAATCTTCAAAGATGTGGGAGAAGATTTTTTTGAATATTTAAGAAACCTCAAATTCACGGGTACCATTTGGGCAGTTCCTGAGGGTACTATTCTGTTCCCTAACGAGCCTCTCATAAGAGTTGAAGCTCCAATGATCGAGGCACAAATAGTTGAAACATATCTGGTATCTATGATGAATTTTCAAAGCCTGATAGCTACCAAGGCATCGCGAATAGTTACAGCGGCAAAAGGAAAGTCCATTATAGAATTTGGTTCAAGGCGTGCCCACGGACCACAAGCAGCCCTCCTAGCAGCCAGAGCAAGTTACATAGCGGGTTGTATAGGAACTTCAAATGCTCTTGCAGGATACAAGTTAGGAATACCCATCTTTGGAACAATGGCCCACTCTTTTGTAATGAGTTTTGAAAAAGAAGAAGAAGCATTTAAACAATTTAACAAAGTATTCCCATCAGGATATTTGCTGGTTGATACCTATGATAGTATCGCTGCTATAAAAAAGATAATTAAATCTGGAATCAATACGGCTGGAATAAGACTTGATAGTGGAGATCTGTACTCCTTAAGTCTAGAAGCAAGAAGAGTGCTGGATGGTGCCTCTGGCGGCGCTTACGCTAATACAAAGATCATGGCAAGCGGAGACCTCAATGAATATCTAATTCATGATCTCGTTAATAGGAGCGCCCCAATAGACTCCTTCGGAGTTGGGACAGAGCTTAGCACGTCGAGAGATGATCCAGCTATGAATGGAGTTTACAAACTAGTTGCGATAAAAGTACCATCCTCACTATTAGCTGTGAATAATGAAGGAAGAGTTGATGAAAAAATATTCTATAAACTTAAGACTGATCCTGCAAAGAAAACATATCCTGGCCCCAAGCAAATATACAGAATCTTGGAAAACGGATTAATAAAAAGTGATTTTATAGCACTAGAAAATGAAGAGAAGCTACCGGTGGATGCAGCTCCCGTGTTACAAAAAATTCTTGATAAAGGAAACATTCTATCTAAGATGCCGTCGATAAAAGAGATTCAAAGATTCCACTTACATCAAATTAAGACCCTTCCTCCAAAGTTTCTTGATTTAGACTTTGTACCAGAAAGCTTTCCAGTGTTTTATAGCAAGCAACTGGAAGCCAAGCGCAGAGAATTTAAACCTCAATGATAATGATAATGATAATGATAATGATAATGATAATGATAATGATAATGATAATGATAATGATAATGA
>WJXE01000327.1 GCA_009665115.1 Nitrosopumilales archaeon | reverse complement strand
GTTCAATGGACTGGACGCTGCTACGAAATATGTTTCTGAAGAAATGTTGGATTCGCTCACAATATCCGGTAACTCCGAGCAGTGCATACATTCTATTCGAAGATTTTGTTCATGTGGAATTTCTTTGCCCATTATACAGGTCAATCCAGTCGGCGATTCAGAAACTTCTTTTAGGGAGATGCTCTCAACTTTTCCCAGTGCGTAAAGTAGCGATAGCAGGTTATGCTACAACTAAATTTAGGCGAAAGTCAGAGATATCCTTGTTCGAGATCGCTTGTGAACCGTGCCGGATTATCCTAGCAGAGTACAAGATCTTAAAGAAAGAAATCGACGCAGTACTGTTTTCAAGTTGTTCTGTGGAGCAATATAGTTCCTCTATTATTTCCGAGATGTTAGGATTGAGTCCAAGAATCTCTCACCGGATAGATAATTTGTGCAACTCTGGAACAAATGCTATTGCGTGTGCGTTTTCCTACATTGCTTCGGGTCTCTGTGATTCGGTATTGGTAGTTGGTGCTGAAAAGATTGATACACCTGGTCGCAGGCTTACCTGGGACATTACTAGAGGAGAATATGGCCTTCCCGTACATTGGGCTGCACTTTTCGCCAAGGCACACATGAGAAAGTATGGCACTACGGAAGAACAGATGGCGATGGTCTCGGTAAGGAACCATTTGAATGCTGCCAAAAACCCTGATGCTTTATTCGGTGAGCCAATAACATATGATGAAGTATTAAACTCGAGGCAGATAGTACCTCCGATAAAGCTGTTAGATTGTTCATCTCTTTGTACTGGCTCATCTGCGATACTGCTAGTCTCGGATAAGAAGGCTAGGGAGATTACGGAGAATCCTATCTGGATTCGAGGAATCGGACAACAAACCAACTGTGCTAGTTTTAGCAAGGTTGCAACCGATCTTACTTCTATCCATGCTGCCAAACAGGCTTCAGCGGATGCCTATAGTATGGCAGCGACTGATCCTCTCAATATCGACGTGGTCGAGCTACATGATGCCTTTACAATCCTTGAAATCCTAGCATATGAGGATCTTCATTTTGCAAAAAAAGGCGAAGGTGGGAAATTTGTGAATCATGAGGAGATCTCGATAAATCCCCGCGGTGGAATCCTTGGTTGTGGTCACCCCATAGGTGCAACTGGCGTAGCGCAAGTGGCTGAAATAGCAATGCAGTTAGATGGAAAAGCAGGCTTAAGACAAGTAAAAGGATGTAAAACAGGTCTAGTTCACAATCTCGCAGCAGCAGGCACATCTGCTACCGTCTTGATTCTAGGAAGAGACCAATGAGGAAATTTTATGATTTCATCAGGAGAGGGGAGTTTAGAGTCGCAGTTTGCAAAAACTGCGGCAAAAAAATATGGCCTCCATCAGAATTTTGTTGCGATTGTTTTTTCGCAACAAGCTTAGAGAAAATCGAAACGACAGGAACGCTAATCGAGTGTACAACCTCTCATATTTATGACAGTGAAGATTTGTATGGCGTTGTGGATATGCAGGGCATTAAACTGATTGGATCGTTGCCTGGTAATACCATTCCTGGCACGAAAGTCCGAATGGTTGAATGCGGAATACGAGAAAGTGGGTGTCTTTTTTACCATTTCGACACATGCATAAGACAGTAGTCCTGTTAGAGTTTAAAAAGGCTTAATACAGGAAATATACCAAGTGAGTGGTAAGAAATGAGCTATGACAGGTTTGTTGATGAGAGGCTACTCTCAAGCCGTGATGCTCTAAACAAGTTCCAAATAAAGATGAAGATATTGGACTTTGACGAAAACGCCAGAGACTTCTCTCAGAGGTTTGGACGGCGATTGTTGGTGAAGAAAACCCTGCTAACAATAAAACACATCCTGACAGAAGAGATTGAGGAAAGGGAATTGGACGTGGAAGAACTTGAAAAGCGAATGCGGAAGGAAAGACTTTTTTCATCTTCAAACAGATGGATTTCGCCGAGTGAAATCAAAAATGGGTATATATTGGCCAGTAGACATTTGGATTTGCTTGCAGATGCGATTGCACTTGACGTTGTAGTGTTCGAATAATGGCCTGTGCGTAGCTTTCATGCATTGTGATTGTAACGCGCCGCTGATCAGACTCGAACTGATGACCCACTGGTTAACAGCCAGCTGAACTCCAATGTGAAATCACATTTGAATTTGCTCTACCATGCTGAGCTACAGCGGCGCACTATGCAGCAAATTCAAGCACAAAATAAATGTTATGATAGGTTGTACTATAACGGCCTATATTTCAGAACTCGAATATTGAACGTAACAAAAGAAAGAGCTAAATTCCTTTTTCTTTTGAATATATGTATAAACCGTCAAGAAAAACCCTTTGGTCTTTCCCTTTCATCTTTGTTGATAGCTCTATATTCGCAGCAGTCTGAGAGACGTCCTCCAAACTTGGACCTTGCACAAGCACATCCTCGCCAACGACTGTAACCTTTGTAGCTTTTCCCACTATTTGAGATGTACGTGGTGACCTTTCACCGAAATAGTTTTCTACATTGACTTTGTCTCCTCTGAGTTTCACTGACATCGGAAAATGAGCCGATACTATTTTTAACTTGTATGTAAAGCCCTTCTCTACCCCAGTTAGCATATTTCGTATTATGCTTCTGATCGTATTTGTTATTGCAAGGTCTTTCTTTCTCCTGCCATGGGGCCGTATTACAA
>WJXE01000326.1 GCA_009665115.1 Nitrosopumilales archaeon | reverse complement strand
GTAATATTGGGGGCATGGTGTTGACAATTCTTCAGCTACAATTACATTTGCGAGCGCAAGTGCATAACGCAGCTGTCTATAATATAATAAAAATGTCATGTTATAAAATTAGGACAGCAACCGCCTCCTGTCGAGTCCCGCAAAAGTTACCCCAAAGCATGGAATACAGTGGTCGAAATTATTTCTATCAAATTATCAAACTCTTCTTCGAGTAGTCTACGTGGTCAAACTACGCAGTTAGCAAGAAATCGACTAAGGTGGTGGTAGCGTAAATTAAGATCTGCTAAACGTGGAGGGAAGAGTTGATCGTATGATACGTCTTTTTCAGTCCTATTATTTTATTTAGCTAAGCTTTCTTCTTCCTTTCTCCCCTTCCCGAATGAGCCTTCTTATCATGGACGCTTAACCTCTCTTTATCATCAAATTCCATAGCACAGTGCTTACACTTGGCAATAGTTTTGTTACCATTGTCCTTTGCTTTCTCTTTTCTATTGAGGAAGAACATATCCAGAGTTTCTCCTGCGGTACCCATATTCAAAGTTTCATCAAACAGACATTATCCACGTATAAGTGTAGTCCTCAACAGTAATTTGAAACATTATTTACAAATTACACTTAAATTTGTTGAAATTTGAAAATATTTTGAACATTCTGAAAATACAGAAAAGTCAATAACTCTAAGTTTCAGGAAGCATCCAGTTTTAGTTGATCTATAATATGCACAAACGTCTAACACTGACATGTACTTATCTTTAGCTGGTGTTGTTTTCATCGTAATGGGACCATATACGAATCTTTTAATATGTTCATCGCGTAACACGTTTTATGGGAGAGCATGGAATCTCAATGTGCTATTTGCGGATCAAAGTTCGCAACTAGGCAGTGTTATTTTTGTCAAAGCAAAATCTGTACGTCGTGTATTGTCCCAGAAGACGTCACTGGTAATTATACTACTACAAAATGCATTACCTGCGATCGAAGAAAAATAAATAAAATTAGCTTTGTTTCAGTTCTAAATCGAAATAAGTTTATTTTAGGAATACTGGCTGCCTTCTGGATATATACAGTTTTTCCACTTCCTTTTTTACAACTTTTTGGAATCAAAATTGATCCAACATCATTTCAGCCTATTCTTATTACAACCGCCGTCATGACCATTCCATTCCTATTCATGTTTTTTGCTTGGCAGAAAAGATCGCCAAAAAACAGTCAAGCTACAACCAGTCAATAGTATCAATATATCAAATCATATAAAAGCTTCTGCAATCGATCCTTCCGTTGCTTCTTTTCCAAACGGGTTAAGAAGAGGACTGTAACTTGCCGATGATGCGATCTTTAACCTCGCACATAAGATACACCTTCATATAACACCAACAAACTAAATCTAATGATTATATAGTGTTATATGCCTAAATAATGTGATGATGAGATGAAGTTAACACGTGAACACATTTTTATATTGGCCGTAATTGTCGTAACATTAATTATAATTGAGGTGGCGCCCTATCTAATACCACACTAAAACCTTCTTTAAGAAAATTTCAATGGCATCCATTACTTATGGATTAAATAAAATATTTAAAGCCAGCCTCACAACGAGGATCGATGAACTGAAGAATAGAGACACCGGCCTTCAATGGCTGAGGATATGAGATGTAAAGGAGGAGGTGATTAACTTTTTAAAAAGAATAAAATCTAAGATTCTTTTAAAAATCACGATCTTAGTTGTCGTCGAAATTATTCCAATTATTGGCAGTTTTGGTGTACTTACATATTTTCAATCTCTAGGATCATCGTTAGGAAATTCAATTAATATCGCAGGTAAAAATCGATATCTCACTGCCAATCTCTTATTGCAAGCTGAGTGGATCTTCTGATGTTTCGAAACTAAAAGTTGCTATGAATAATTTGCAGTCGAATACGCTGGTAAATCCACTAAAGAGGGAAGCATTGTAGTTAAGGTAGAAAAGAGACAACCAAGTAATTATCAGTATAAAAGATACGGGTTCAGGAATAGATCCAGAGATTATGCCTAGACTCTTTTCAAAATTTACTACGAATTCGCCTCGAGGCACGGGCTTAGGGTTGGTTATTTCTAAAAGCATTTTAGAGGCTCACAGTGGCAAGATGCGGTAAAGGAGCTACATTTAGCTTCAGTGCTGGGCGGTATATTGTTTTTCCAACATCCAGTATGTCATAGGTAAGTATTTGAAGCCTTTCCATTATGATAAATCATAATCAGCTTTTACTGTAGTAGATATCATATCAAATGCATCTTTTACTTTTGAACTCGAATATGTTAAAACAAAAGAAAATGAGAGTATATTATTGCAACTCGTTGAGGATTGCACAAAAGAGCCAAGGACTGACAGGAAGATTGAGATCCTTTGTCGAAGAAATTCCATGCTTCTCAAAGCAGATCAGCTGGATCTATCAGTATCGTTGCTTACAAATGATTATATCAATATGGTATTAAACAGAATGGAAGAAATTCCCTGATAGATTGAATTAGTTGAATTTATTATATAAATTACCATCTGCATTCATTATTTTTGTAGATTATCATCATCTGTGGACTAGACTAAGTTAGATGTTGGTCCTTTGCCAGTATGCTACACTGGACCACCGACCTTAAGTGAGCCTGATTGAGTTCATAATGTCTGCCTACTCCAGATCAGGTTCCAATTTTTTATCATTCGATAG
>WJXE01000325.1 GCA_009665115.1 Nitrosopumilales archaeon | reverse complement strand
ATCTTAGGGATAGCTGGTGTTGATGGCAACGGTCAAAGCGAGCTTGCTGAAGTTATATCGGGTCTAAGAAAGATGCAAGGGGGGCAAATTATTATGGAAGGGAGAGCTACCACAAATCTGTCTCCCAGGGAAATCAGGGAATGGGGTTTGGCGTACATACCCGAAGACCGTCTGAACACAGGACTAATTTTGGAGTACACTATCGCTCAAAATCTAATCCTTGACAGGTGGTACAAGGCACCTTATTCTGGCAAATTGTTCTTGAACGAGCAGGAAATGAGAAAGTTCGCAGAAAAAGTGATTGCAGATTTCGACGTACGTACAACAGGATTAGAGGCCCAAGTTAGATCCATGTCGGGTGGCAATCTACAAAAAGTTGTTTTAGGCAGGGAGCTTTCTCGCAACCCCAAAGTGCTGATCGCACACAATCCTACCAGAGGACTAGATATTGGTGCAACTGAATACATTCACAAACAGCTGATAAAGCAGAGAGACTCCGGAGTTGGAGTCTTATTGTTATCGCTGGATTTAGACGAGGTGATGTCAATTAGTGACAGAATAGCAGTAATCTATGAAGGAAAAATCATGGCGGTTACTGATAAAGAAAATGCGGATGTCCACACTATCGGGCTTTTGATGGGAGGAAATGTGGGCAAAACTGGTTTTCAAAAAACTTCTGGTATCGTCGAAAAAAAATGAAAGTCATCACACTTCAGCGGAGGTCAATTAACTTTAAATCGTCTATACCTTTCCTTTCCGCTGGTCTTGCCTTTGTCGTAGGTGCGATTATACTTTATGCGGCCGGAGTAGACCCGATTAATGCGTATCAAATCATGCTGAAAGGAGCATTTGGAAGCATACGTGGAATAGGTGATACTCTGGTAAAAACCACCTCATTGCTTCTAGTGGGACTGGCAGTGGCAGTGGCGTTTAAGTGCAGAATTTGGAACATTGGTGCAGAAGGACAGTTGTACATGGGTGCACTTGGCGCAGCTCTGATCGGTATCACAGCAATCGGAGCAATACCAGGCTTGGCATTAATAGCTGTGATCGCTGTTGGATTTGCATTTGGAGGTTCCTTTGGTTTGATACCAGCAGCACTTAAGGTCAAATTTGGAGTTAACGAGATAATTGTTACTGTGCTGCTCAATTTTGTTGTCCTTCTTTTCATTTCGTATTTACTGCATGGACCAATAAAAGCGCCTGGCTTCAATCCATATACCCCTGAGATTTTCCCTGCATCGCAGCTGCCCATTATATTACCTCATACTCATCTACATGCAGGGATCATTATCGCAGCCGTAGCTGCGATTGCAGTCTATATCCTTTTATGGAAAACTAAAATCGGCTTTGAGATCAGGAGCGTTGGAGCAAACATCAAGGCGGCTCGGTACGCAGGTATGAATGTGGCCAAGAGTACTTTTGTAGTAATGGGAGTTAGCGGCGGACTTGCTGGAGTTGCAGGTGCAATCCTAGTGTCCGGCGTTCAACTACAGTTGTTAGAGGGGATTTCTCCCGGATATGGTTTCATAGCAGTGATCATAGCATTGCTTGGCAGACAGCATCCTGTTGGTGTTGCAGTAGTAGCATTTTTCTTTGCTGCCCTTATGTCAGGATCTCAGGTGATGTATAGGACGTTGGGGATTCCTAGTGCATTTGCTGATACACTTCAAGCGCTGGTACTTATCTTCGTGCTTATAGGGGAGTTATTCACGCGCTGGAAAATCAAAACGAAAATAATCAAAGAGAGCGGGAGTACCGCAATTCCTGTGAAATGATAGAAACTGCTGTATTTGCGATGGGTATTGTCGCGTCAGGTGTACGTTTGAGCATACCCATTCTTTTTGCAGCTCTCGGAGAGTCGATCGCTGAGCGCTCCGGTGTGCTGAACCTAGGCGTAGAAGGAATGATGCTGATGGGTGCCTTTACTGGTTTCATTGGAACGTACTTTACTGGAAATATATTTATTGGATTAGCACTGGCAATGAGTGGCCCTGCATTAATGGCCGCTTTGATGGCTTTTATGAGTGTCAGCCTACGAACCAATCAACTCGTAGCGGGACTGGCTATCTGGCTTTTGGGCGTTGGACTTACATCACTTTTATACAGATTGATATTCGGAGTAGTAACAATAGCTCCCAAGATAAGGGAGATACCTCCAATTGATATCCCCATTCTAAGCCATATTCCAGTGCTCGGTCCTATTCTTTTCCAGTACGATCCTTTGGTCTATCTGGCATTCTTGTTGGTTCCACTGAGTCAAATTTTTATTTTCAAAACCAACCTCGGTTTGAAGATAAGGACTGTTGGAGAAAATCCTAAACAGGCAGATGCATTGGGTGTAGACGTATACAGAATACGCTATCTCGCAGTCATCATTGGAGGAGCGCTGGCTGGAATAGGAGGCTCGTATTTGGCCCTAGTAACCACTGGGAATTTCCTTGAGAACATCACTGCCGGACAAGGTTGGATTGCGCTTGCTGTAGTAATATTTGGTCGGTGGAAACCATTGTGGATAGTATGCGGAGCCCTAATTTTTGGAATGGTAGACGCATTCCAGTTAGGACTGCAAGCTATAGGAACGGCCGTACCCTCAGAATTCCTATTAATGCTGCCATATCTTTTGCCTATAGCCATCATGGCAGGCCTGTACAAGCGAAGCGCCGCGCCTGCTGCGCTGGCTATATCATACCAAAGAGGAGAGAGATAATAAT
>WJXE01000324.1 GCA_009665115.1 Nitrosopumilales archaeon | reverse complement strand
ATGTATATGTAAGGTTATTTATCCTTAGTATATGTAAGTATTAAGCCTAGTTCTACTCCACGTTATATTGCCATCTTCCGAGCTGGCTAAAACACTGGTTGCCTATGGCATTGTCACAGTCCTAGTGGTATGACGGCCATATATTGCTGCCGATGTTCCTAGTGACGATGAGACTATGTGAATCCAGAATCACTGCTGAATCTAAAATTTGATGAAGAGGAGGAAGACGGATGATATAGATTAAGAAGGAATATAGCTTCAAATGCCCGAGTCCGAATCCTAGAAGTGATCCTTGATCACGGATATGTCGATAACAGAACACAGACGACAACATCATGAAATCTTAGTTAGTTAATTACTTCCCCATAGATAGTTTTATTGCAGTATATGCAGTATATTGCACTGTCAAGCAGAAATTGTGTACAAATAGTGCTTGCGAATAAGCCTATTCAGTAGCTGCAACTTGTACTTCCTGTAATTATAGAAGCTCAGAAATTACTTCCTGAGAGAATTTTAATGTAACTTAATGTAAACAACCACAAATAGTGTCCTAAATGAATTTGAGACACTAAGTTCGCATACTTCGCAATGATCCCTAACATTAAAGAACCCTAGTTCATGACTACAAACACAAATCATTAGCATTGCCCACTTCCTGTTTCGTATGCCCGCAGAATTCTATCAGCTTCTTCAGCCTTTTGTTTCGTCTCTTTATCAGTGTCAGTAAGTACGTTGACAAGAAGATATACAATGCAACAGCTCAGGGTATCATAGACGCTGGTAAGGTTTAACCCTTCTTTTTTAGAGGTTTGGGGGATTATTGGCCCTCCTTGACCCATGAGTAAAATAGCTTGGTTGATGAATCCAAAGACATAGCAGCAATCAAGAGTCAAAGGAGTTTAGCCAATTAGTCAGTCATTTCACTTCAGAGTAACACTTAGATTGGTTTAAGCTTTTTCTTGTTACTTTTCTGTCTTTTCTGCATGAGTTTTTGATGTCGTATATAGCTACATGAAAAACATGTTGAATCCACGCATACAGTTTCTTTTCCGCAGAATTTGCAAGGTCTAAAAAGGGGAAATGATGTGCAGTCATTTCTTGATTCTTCCATAAGACTTTTGACCAATGTATTTCTTGAAACCAAATTCGTTATAGTCGGTCTTAGGTAACGTAACGTAATGCTGACTTTTTGTCAGTAGAACACATAAATACTCATTTGATTGCTTTCTCGAAATTTAACTTAAATCGTGTACTTCTTGGCCTTAATCTTAATCTCATTTTACAACATGGACAAAAGAGACCATCCCATTTAATGAATAGGCAACATACTTGACACCTTTTAACGCCAGATTGATAATAGGATTCATGATGGCGTTTAATGGATTTATGGCGAGTACATACGCCAATACAAAGCCTATGTTTGATTAGGGTCTTGATGATAGGTTTCGATATGCTCCCGAATGTTTGTTATATATTCATTACAATCCAAGCAATAGTCCCGACCATCCTTAGTTATTATCCTAGCCATACCTTAAACCAACCTATGATTTAGTACTCTGGTAAATTTATGATGCCTTGATTGTCTGCATGTCCTTGTTTGTCGCCTAGTCATTACAAGGCGTCGCCTGATGTTCGCGAAGTGACTCTAAAGTTGTGAATTGTGCTCCACAACGATCACATTCGTAAATCATGGAAGTCATTTCAAAATAGTCGGATTACCTGGTTTCATGAACTCGACGCAGTAGCAATTTGTATGCAGACAGATATCTTTTCCAAACCGATGTTTTGATTCCTTATGGTCGCATCTATTGCATAATGGGTCTATATTGATAGTCATTTCTTACCCTTATAAGCGTCAATAAGCCTTCTTACAATCTTCGAATAAGACTCGTTTTTTGCCCCTAGTTCCGTAAGATCCTCATGGACGTCGTCTTCGAGCCTTATCATTTTCATGTCTTGTTTAGCTTGTGTTGCCATATATAATTACATGTCTACGTTGTTATTTAAGGTTTACTCAGTAGAACAATATTACAATAAGTATAAGTCGATACAACAATGTATACATTGTAATGAACCAACGATAACTTGTCTGAAATGTCTCGGAAACAGACATCAAATCCGTCCTAGTAAGGTCATCACTGTAACTGCTTGCGTATGTCCTTGTCATCAGGAGTTGATGGTTGCGGCATGAGTAAACAAGAAGAATGCATCAAATGTAAAACCGCTGGATTCCCTAATCAGTTGATTGGTTTCAAGAAATCAACTAGAATCAATCCTATCAACGGCAAGCCATTCTGGGACTTGATAAATCCTGATAATAGCGAGCATGAACATAAACAGAATGGAACCTACCTAAAACATCTCAAAATGGTCAATTAATCATAGATCAGGATAGAGTAATCAAGACGATAGAGACTTTAACTGACTAGTGTGTGGGATCATGATTTTGCAGGAGGTAGACCCCGATAATATCTACTGTCTTGTAATGCGTAGGCAGGAGCTTGAAGACCTCATTAAAGTCGTCTCTTGGTTCAGTAGAACTGAAGCAGAACTTTACTTGCAGAAAAAGTGGCAAATGCTATTGGAGGATCTACAAGATGTTAGGAAACAACAGTTAAACTTTAGCGTGGAGGAACTGAAGCGTCTAGAGGACGTGAAATGATTTCAATTTGTGCAGAATGCTCCAAGATATTTAGAGCAACTAATCAAGTCAGCCACCACCTAAGGG
>WJXE01000323.1 GCA_009665115.1 Nitrosopumilales archaeon | reverse complement strand
GTTACACCCATTGCAAGCACCTCAGGCGGTGGTGATATCGACCTGGTCTATGGCGAAAACTCTCTACTACGACATGCAAAGAATAAAAAAACACTTTTCGAACCCAAGCCAATTAGCAAAACATGTCAGTGTAGAAAGTTTGAGGTCTTCGCGTTAATTATTCTGTCCGCCACGTATCATGATTATAATTCCCGAAGGCATCAAGTATTTTGCTCGTTTCTTAGGTTCAATTCCTATGAATAAATTGGTACGAAATATTCCTGTCAATGCTATTAATATGAAATTGCTTATCAGGTCTAAAGCCATAATCACGTGTGATTTGGAACTGAGCCTGAAAATAATTCGGCTGCAGGAATCATAATATTTATCATAATCAGAGACGTTGTAGCTAATGGTACTCTTAGTAGGAATTCATACATTGATTGTTGATGAGATATATTTACAGAATAATAATCGTATCCCAATCTTCACCTCGGCGTCCATCAACAAGTTGATGTCTTCTATGATTTTGTCATTCTACCAATTCTTACACATCTCTCATATCTTGAGTTTGTTCCATACTGCTTCATACGGGATACATGAGCACGTCATAAATAAACACAATAAAAGTATATACTCAAACGATCTGTATCGGTAATCTTAATACTTGCGTTATGTATAGGCTATTTAGTATGCATTCCCAAAGGAGACTACTAACTGTATTTGGATTATTGTCAACATTAAGGTCATTGTTGTTATCATCGTCAGTACTCTCTGTCATACAAGCCTCAGCACAGACAGACTCTAAAAATAGTAGCAACAATCTGTTAACGTACCAGAATCCTGCTTATGGCATAAAAATTCAGTATCCTTCAGATTGGAGAGTATCAGAAAATGGAATGAGGGATTATACTAACATAGTTGCATTCTACTCGCCATTAGAAAACCTTGCAGACAGAGTCCCTGAACACCTGACATTATCAAGAGTTGATTATTCACAAAATATAACACTCGACCAATATAATAAATTCCTCAATAGTACACTAAAGAATATACCAGGTGTACAAATTATAGAATCAAATCCAACCCCTCTTGCAGGACATCCAGGTTATAAAGTAGTGTATTTGTCTATGCCTAGTAATATACCATTCAAATTCCAGGATATGTTGATCTGGACAATAATAGGTGGCAAAGTATATAATATTTCATTCAATGCGGAAGCAGCAAAGTACCCCACCTTTCTACCTACTACACAAAAAATGATTAATTCATTCCAAATAACAAGGTAGCGCGCCTATCTGGACAAAATCTGATTCCTGTAAAACCAAACACCAAAGTACAGAACTCTAGGCTTAGAAGTCATTAAATAAAACGCATTAATCCCTACACGAGCTGGTTGTTGCTGTAACAATAATTAATATTCTTTTATCTTTGCTTTCGGTTTGGCTTTATATTTTAAGTTTCATGGTTTTTTTGTTAATCTATAACACAACATGGACACCATAGTCCATCCCACTTTATGAACACAACGTTTCTGTCCAATAGAGTAGCGGGCTACCCGACTGAGCCTAACGACGAATGCAGATTCCTTTTCAAGTCATTTTACTTGATTTGTTCATAGTCTACCTATTGTTATACTGCTAGCGGGTTTATTAATGAATTCCATATTATGATCATCATTTTTTGAAATTTTTGGATACCGAGTAAGGACATGATGCATGATGACAGGCCCCACATTTAAATACGATAAATTGGTATAGTACTAGTTATAGTAATTAATGGACGAACGTTACGCTTTAGATACCACCGAGGGTGGTAGTCTGACAGCTGTTAAATTGCAAGAAAGACCAGCAGAATCTTCTCCTATACCAGTAAGTGAAGGCATAAAGTGTGCTCAGAACATTGCAAAAATTTCTGTCATTACTTTAGCTAGTATAGGAATAGTTGAGCTCTTGGTTGGCCAAATAAGCGGAAGCGTGGTTGCAACTGCCGATGGCATAGATTCACTCTCTGATACAATGATTTCATTTATAGTGTTTATGGGTCTTGTAATCGCAGGTCGTCCTGCTGATAGGAAATTTCACTTTGGTTACTACAAGGTAGAGAGTTTTGCCGCACTAATAGCAGCAATAGGAATGATTGTAATTGGATCAATTATTTTATACCAGTCATGTGGGTCACTACTACTACAACATAGACACGAAATTCATCAGCCTATTTTGACAATGGCAGTCTTAGCAGCTGCAAGTGTAATCTCCCTTTACAGGGCAATACAAATGAGGAATATTGCCAATAGAAATAATCTTCTATCATTAAGAACAGATGCTAAGAACTCAATAAAAGATGGTTCAGCTTCAGTGGTAGCTTTCCTGAGTGTATTGATTGCTACACAACTTGGATTTTCACAGATGGATGCAATCGGTGGTGTAATTATTGCGGGATACATCTTCTCAGTTGCATATGTGTCACTTAAGCAATCATCATTGATTCTTGTAGATTCATGGCAGAATCCAAAGGTTACTGACTTGATAGGACAAACCATTGAAGATAAATTCAAAAAGAAGGATCAGGTCAAGGTTAGATCAATTTTGCTGCGTCCTGCTGGAATGATGATAGTATTTGCTGAATTAGTGACGAGCGAAGTTGAGATGGCCATCCGCTCAAAAATACCCTATATTAAGAAAATATCAGTGATACCTCATTCAATACCGTCATTGCCGATACTATCAGAATCAACTTCGATATAAGAGACGGACATACATTCGTGCTGTTAGAAATAAGAATTAGTATTCATCCGCCATTTTACGGAATAATGCACTACAGTACATGACAGTCGTTTGTAAGCTTTTATACGGGAAAGACCACTGACATGTGATCTGGTCTTTCTCTCCATTTTCTCGATCAAATAACATAGCCGTCCTATGTAATCCATATCTGTAGAGTACGGATTCACAGGTGCCGTACGGGCAACAGAACTCTTATGCAGGTCCTCTATGCATAGCGGACCAGTATAAATATGCATGATGTACAGTAGATATGTATGGC
>WJXE01000322.1 GCA_009665115.1 Nitrosopumilales archaeon | reverse complement strand
TTGTTATTGTTATTGTTATTGTTATTGTTATTGTTATTGTTATTGTTATTGTTATTGTTATTGTTATTAGGAGCAAGGCTATTATAGTTAGTACTACTCGGACTAGTAACCATAACATGCATGGGGCTTACTTTAAACGTTTTTGAGGCTGAGCTGCTCTCATAATCTGGAGAATATATTTGCGCGATCACTTTATACTTACCTGTTATATCTCTGCTACTAACTTTCCAAGAGTATGAAGCCTTGCCGTTGTTATCCGTAGCGCCCTTGAATTTCTTAAGTAATCCTGATGAACTGCTAATGTTTCCCAAAACCGAACCCCCCGTAATTGCTTTAGTCGAATTCTTATCAACAGCCACGATAGTAACAATTTCTGTATCTCCTGGATGAACAGAACTCTTTCCTATCCGAATTGAGAGTGATAGTAATGACACTTGGTGGTTATTATTGTTTACAGGCGAATGTTTAGAAAGTGAAGCATGAATAGCATTGGTAGTACTAGTAGCAGTCGTGTTCGCGGCCGCGGAATTAACTCCTCCCTTTGTACTCAATGTTGGTTGTAGATACTGATGGTTTGGACCAGTTGGAGTACTACCAGTACTTACACCAGTTACATTCACACTATAATGCGACGCCAAGGTAGGTTCATCGCTACATGCGAATTTAGCAGTTATTTTGTTCTGACCTTGTTTAATAGCGGTGTACGCTGGTGAAAGAGTAAAGTTCCATTTCGAATAGTCGTTATGTCCGCCCGGTGAGGCGTCATGATATGGGCTGATACTATTTACCTTAACTGACACCTTGCAGCCGGAAGTTGCATTGCCCGTAGAGGTTCCGTAGACTAATAGGTCTTTACCAACTAGAACCTGCTGGCCTTTAGTAGGTAAGGTAATCTTGACGAAGTGTAGGTTAGATTGATATTGTTGGTTGGGTAGGGGTGGCTGTTGTTGCTGATAATGTTGTAATATTGGTGAAGGATTGGGAGAAACACTAGATTTCTGAGCGTTTGGAAATAATAGTGATTGGCCATACGCCGTATTATCTAAGTTGGCATTATCTGCAAGAAGAACAGCTATAGCGACTGTCCCGACCACGAAAAGCGGTATAGGCATATACGTTTTAATTTTGACTAGTCCGTGTCTCATGATATTGATGAAAGTGAAGATAACAAACGATAAAAGTAAAATGATTCTTGGCAGTAGTAAATTGTTTTGTTATAATCCTGCAAACAACAATCATGACAACACAGTCATAACTTTTTTTGCTTCAAAAGCTATTGGTTTTTTCACTTCCTATTCAAGCCACTTAGTCTTCGGCTTGGACGACGTTGATGTACTCGATGGAACTCGATCGAGTCTTATAACAAATGATAACGGTTGCTGCACTTTCAAGTGTTTGCACCTGATAATCCTATTCATTCGAAGGTGAGAGGATCTTTGAACATTTTTTGGACTTTTTCTTTTTGGTCGATGGTTATCCATCATCGCTTTTGATATGCGTTCTTTTCCGTTTAGATCTTGAACAATCAGGTGAATCATGATGAATTTTACCCCAGTCTTTCAGTATATACAAAATTGCCAGATCTACTGCATTTGAGATTTTGGCTGGCAGGAGATTTTTTACCTTTTTGTTTTGTAACGCTCGAACTACTTTCAGCGACTCATAAGCATCGTTTGCAAAACGGTTAGCTCTGAGCGACGGGCTTTGGCATACTAGCCCGATTGACAGATAGGATTCATTATAACTTATTCGGATTCCTATATTTTTAGCAAGGCAAAAAAAAGATGACAACCGATACGAAGTTACCATTAATTTGCAGGTGCACATACCGTCGTGCAGGTTCAATACTATGTCTTATCCTATGATTGAGATCATAACACCTAACTGCCTGACGATAATACTAAATTATTACCAGTCAAAGGTGTCAGAATGATATCTTAACCAACTGGAATCTTCCTTTAAGTACTCTCATTTGATTGGACCGAAGGCTAACAAGTTAGCGATTCCGACTGCATTGGTTTCGTCATTTGCTTTGACTCAGGCATAACAGTATACTTGCGGTCGGAAACCACTTGACCTCTAAATTCTCCCTCTATTTGCTCTATTTGCATCTAAAACCAATCCCTATCTCTAACAATGTGACAGGACATTAGATCAGCAAAAACGGTATCGTGGATGAAAACCACAGATTCGGCTGATCATTCCAAAACAAACTAGCACTATTCGATTTACGTAGACTTATTGCACGCAACGCAATGAGGTAGATGTAAGTCTAAAATACATTTCGGTATTTCATAGGGATTCCTCTATACCAATACATAAAGCGCAATGTACTAAATCTTACGAAATAAAAGATCATTTTCTACATGAATCAAATAGATTCCGAAAACTCCCAAAGCACCTCCTACGACCGCTAGCAGAATATTTTCTGGGATGTTGGTTCTAATTCCAATTCCACGGAAGAGAAGTTGGAAGAACAGGGTAAACAGGATATTAGAAGATGCTATGGTGGAGGTTAGCGAAGCTCCTATCCTGTTGAGCCCTACCACATATAGCAGTGCAGCAGCCAGCGGTACCAGAGAGAATAAGGCCAAAAATATCCAATCCCTAACTCCGGGATATAATGTTGAAGACGGACATAGAATGAGAATCGCGGTCAAGATTAGGCCAGAGATCAAAAGTGAAGCACCAGATACTTCACTGGAACTGTGCCTTTCAACCAACTTGGTCATGAATATTACTCCTGCGG
>WJXE01000321.1 GCA_009665115.1 Nitrosopumilales archaeon | reverse complement strand
CTAATAGGGAGAGGGAGAGGGCAAAGAGAACGTGGTCTTCGAAAGCACCATTAGTAGAGTTATTCACTGCATGTCAGCAAAGAAGCCTATGTCATTTTCTTTATCAAGTCTTGTTTCACAAATCCAACAAAGATACCAATACATTTCTACCAAACGGACTGATGCCGTATGAAACGCCATTCGTATGTCTTTGCAGTTCTGGCATTAATAATGAACCCTGAAAGATTGAAATATTTCGTAGTGACTATTAGTTGAAATGGCAAAGTTGGTTGAGATGGATGAACGAGTCACAATCTTTGAGCAAATGGAGGAAAACGTTGGTCCAGTTATATTGATAAATAAATTCAGCGTAAACCCAGAGGAGTTCGACCTTTTTCTAAAGGGATGGGCAAACGAAGCCGAGAAATTTAAGGAGCAGCCAGGGTTCATCTCAACGCAACTGCATCAGGGTATTGGTGGCAGCGGCACGTTCGTTAACTATGCAGTTTGGGAATCTGCCGCGCACTTTAAGAGGGCAGTGACTAAAGTTATGGACCCGCAGGACAGAATGTCTGCGTATCCACCCAGCACAGTGGCGTCACCTCACCTATTCAAGAAAGTTGCAGTACCTGGAATTTGTGTCGACTAAGGTTTGCATTTACTTTTTGCTCTTCATGTTTTCTTTGTCTTCTTCTTGCTCCGGTCTCGCTATTGTATTCAGGAGTTTTTGTCTAGATATTTCCACTACACATTCCGCCATGCCTTCCTCCGTATCGACACGTATCGGTAACTTATGCAACTGAGGTTTGTGTGGATAGATAGTGTGAAACTAGGTCAAACTCAATAGAATCTCTATAGTCACAGAATATACATCGTATGGCGGTAATCCTACCTCTTTTTCCTTTTTTCTTATCCTTTGCTCTGAATCTACCTCATTCTTATCGACGTACTTCGCTCTTCCGATAGAGACATTTGGGCCGCTTGAGACGTTCAGTAGACAGATCCAATACATAACACAAAGTCTTGGTTTGTTTGCTATGGAAACATATGTAATTAAGGATGGTAAACTTTATACAATTTCATTTAGTGCGCCTGAATCAAGGGTTCCAGAGATATTACCAATTGCGAAAAACATGACACAATCTTTCCAATTCACAGCCTAATTAGTATAAATGAAAAATCAATCTCAAACTTTCATAAAAGAACACAATTTCTGTCCTAATGATGATTCGACGCAAAGGAACAATTTAGAGAGATGATAAGAAAAAGAAATCTATTCCTTCTCATCTGCTACCGCTATCGCAAAGGGATGTTGTGAGATATAACCCTCGGGCCAATCGATATCCGCAGAGTCCCATGAAACACCCGAATCAGTAGAGAGAAATATTCCGCGGTTGTTGACAGCATAGAACATTCCTGCAGCATTTGGATTCGCTGTTAGAATTGAAATAATTGTTCCTCGTGGTTCTGGAAGACCTTTTGAAATTGCTTTCCACTCTTCTCTATTATTAACGGATCTTCTATATACTAACGAATTCGCGTCATCCCTGGAATGCGCCTGCCACGGCGATCCGGAAGCAGATACAATAATGGTTTGGGGGTCTGCTGGGTCTACTGCAAGTCCAACGAGATACTCATGCTTTAGCCCGGCCATAGGCCTCTTCCATGATTCCCCATAATCAAAACTTTCAAAGTAGCCGTCGCCTGCGGCAGAGTATAATCTTTCGGGAGCCATTTGATGTGTAACCAAAGTATGCGTATCATACGGGCCTTCCTCCACTTTGTCTATCCATGTCTTGCCGCCGTCATGACTTTGGATTAATGCTCCGGCTTCTATTGCTACAAAAATATAATTAGGAATGTTAGCATCTGATTCAATCCAACGTACGTGAGATGTCCAAGGTCTAGGAGGGAAACTCCACGACTTGGACGACCCTAAATTGTTGAGCGCACTCAATCTTTGCCAAGATTCCCCCTCATCATCGGATCTATAAAGCGCGCTTGGCTCAGTCCCAACATATACACGTGCCTCTAGACGGTTAACGGAAATTGACGTCACTTCATTGCTGGAAATTTGATCATTACCTATTCTATTCCAAGTCTGCCCAGCATCATCAGTCTTCCACAATCCATCGCCAAACGTCCCACAATACGCACAGTTTGTATTCCTAGGATCGAATGCTAAACATTGTGGATGGGTTCTTTTCAAAGACTCATGGGTTTTCCATCCTGTTTTGCTAGATTCAATCGACAGGAGTGAATCCTGCATTGCTGCTATAATGATCGTCATTTAGAACAGGTATAGTACACACTTTTTCATATTTAACTGGACTTGCTTATGAAAACATACTTCTTCAAATCAGTGATAGAATATTTAGGTGTCAACAAGCATTCGCAAGATGCGAATTATGCGGTAGAACGTTTACGATAGAGCAAGAGAAGGAATAGTATAAGAAATTAGAGAATAAAGAATATCAGGAGCCAAAAATTGGAGATGAAAGAGACGATGTTAATGATACGTTAAAATCGAAGATAACGCAAGCCATTGGAAATCTACGATTATTGATGATATTATAAGACGGCACCGGGAATCATGAGGTCTCCAAATTTTAGGAAGTGACTGCACGGTTACCTCTGCAATATACGCCGCGCGGATCGATAGAGTTGTAAATTTTCGTCGGATATTTTGAGGATAAATCTCGGATAAACAGTTTACGAAGATAAATCTAGATCCATCGAAATGGAATTACAATTCTAATGCTAGGGGAAGGGTTTATTAGGTGTACAGCTATG
>WJXE01000033.1 GCA_009665115.1 Nitrosopumilales archaeon | reverse complement strand
TCCTTTCTCAACTGCTTTGAGCCTATCTTTATCGTCAATAATATCAACCGGCATATCAACTTCAATTTTTACTTCTAATTCAGCTTTCTTCGAATGGACCATTCAGGCGGTTGTGATTTCATACGAGGGCTCCTATCAATTTATCTATAGACATACAAGCCTGTTTGTCTAGTAGGTACAGCAACAAAAAAACTGAAACGAAATTATCTAGCCTAATTTGCTTGTCGCTCGAGTTCAAGCATTAGGGGTCTGTAATCCTCTGATAGGTTCTTCACAAGCAGTTCCTTCTTTCAGATTTTTCACCCACTCGTGAAATGACAGTCTGAATGCGGGGTATGTTGCTGTCGCTAACCTGGCAGAAATTAACCTTCCACGTCCCATCTATACTGCAATTGCACGTAGTTTTCTGAATTAGCCTATTTTATTCCACTGAACTGTACTAAGAGTGGGTCGGAGCTGCCTGGCACCAGAATGTATGGGATTACAAAGAAACAAATTTTCCTTTGTCTATTAGGCAGGTCAAAGAATCACCAATCGAATACGTTTGAGTGGCCGGCATCTCAATATTATTCAGTTAGCATGTTTGATTTGCATCCAGATTGGCCTCGGTTCTTAGCGGGATGATGTAAAAGAACTATCATACTAAAAGTGAATATCGATTGGAGCTAACTGTTAAAATTGATATCTCTTTATACCAGCGTGTCACATAATAATAGTATAATGTCGTCATCCTCCAAACACGATCGAACTTCTACCACAAACCTTACTCCTGAAAGGGCTGCAGAAACAATCAAGAATGTCGCCAGTAGTATTCGTGAGGCGTCATCAACGATAAGAGAGATGGTACGAACAGTACACCAAAGCGGTGCAATCGAAGAAATTGCACAGGCAATACAAGAGGCAAGCATAGCAACACGTGATACTGCAAGAGAAATAAGTGATTCTGCCAAAGACTTGAGAGATCGTGGCATTGTTGGGCGTACGACTGCGGCTGTAAAAGAAACAATGGTGGTAACGCGTCAGACAACAGACATTCTGAAGGAGACTGCGCAGGAAACGGCTCAGGCGGTTCCTCAGACAACAGAGGCTGTAAAGGAAGGCGCTCGGAGAATAAAGTCAAACACCAGAAAAAAGAAGGACAAAGTTATAAGATAAGGCTAATCCAATTTAAAAAAGCACGTTAGTCTGTATCGTTAGATTTAAAAAAGTATTAGTAGTCAATGAAAGTACAGGACACTGGAATTTTTTTCACGTTGCGAAGTGCATTCCACGCTAACACCTATTGGCATTGATGACGTCGCTGTACGGATGGAGAAGAACATGATCAAAGTTGACTTATTGCAGGGACAAAGATGTAACATGGACTTGCCTCTAACTGAATTCAGCCTAAAGGTCTTAGATCGCTGAATGAAAGCAAGCCCAATCTATCCCACAGCCAGCTAATTTCGGAGTATCATAGATACGAAAACAAGAACTAATATATTTATGATCAGTTGGCTATAGAAATATTCCGTAATGACGTCTGCTAATATGTACAACGAATTTGTTAGATATTTTGAGAGGATGGGTGAACTGTACAAGGAATATACCAAAGGCATGGAAAGGATCAATCAATTATACACTGAATCCATTAAAAATGTGGAAAAGACGAATGAACTGTACAGGGAACTTATCAAAACCAATGAGAGAATGACTGAACTGTACAAGGATATACAAAAAATAAACCTAGATTGGTTAGACCTCTTTTGGAGGCCTTGGTTGTCAAAGGAACAAGAAATGAAGGATAATACACAGACTGAGAGGAAGACACAAAACATCAGAGATTAGTAATTGACATAGGGAGGTCTGACTATTCCAAAAATTTTAAAATTTATACTTGCGTTGGCATTACTTAGCTTCTATCTTTATCAGTTACAACTACGGAAAAGGTATGGTCTTCTGCTGCGTGTTCTAGCCTAAAATAGCTTAGCTACTGTAAAATAGGATTAGACGGGTTTCGCGATTAAATGTAATAATGTTTTTTCTAATTTGTGACTAGCTTTTGTTCCGTGACCCGTCATAATCCGTAGTTCTCATCACTATCTATCAGGATACTAAAATGGGTTCGATTAACAACTCAGTTGGCTCTACTGAGAGATAGCAGTCTGCTGGAATTTTTAACCGCAATTGATCCCAAGTGTATTGTTTTTCCTCCTCCCTAACTGTACATTCTATCTTCACTCGTGTACTCCCATCTTTGTCTACATAACCCATATATTCACAACAACTGGATTCATCTAGCAGAATATGATTAAGATCATTATGTAACAAAGACGTGTTCTCAGCTGACGATAGTATTTCTATTCTTACAGGGGTTCGTTTTTTTATTGGCAGCAATTTCTTTAATATCATCTAACTGGCTATGTTACTATTTTACTTTGATAAGCAGCTACTATGATTTATCATAATCCTTACTTACTAGAATAGAATAGCAACTAGTGGGTACTCAGATACATGTTTGAAAACCTAGTTTATCCGAGTATCGGTTTCGCCACTACTCTTCTAGCACTAGAAACAACGTGGCACTTTACAGTCTGCAAGATCACTGATAAAAAGATAAAGCCCTGCTTGTTCAAGCAAGTAAAGCTAGCTATTATACGGCCATAGCATCAGTTGATATAATCCGTACAAAGACCTAGAAAAAAGATAGATGCAATACAAGGAAATAAAAAAACAATCTGTTGTCGAGAAAATTGATTTGAGTTAATTTCAGAATGACATTATTGGTTCGGGTGGTTTTGTGGTGGTATTGCTTAAAATAGCAGCAAAAAATTGAAGTGCACCACTTCCAAGAGCATAAGGCATTTGGCCGTTTCACCTGTTATTGGCTAACCACTTAGGTGCCAGTACAATGCAAATCCATACTTTTTATCATGTAAAAATAAGTTTTAGTGGGTTGAAGGGTTGATGTTCGAACCCATAATGTCATTTTAGGTTGGCCAGTAACAAGAATGATCAGGTTAGGGTTACGACTCAACCCAGTGATCGGTGGTGTGTTTTTAACTCGTAATCTAGAAGAAAAGGTTTTTCCAACATGAGGTACTAAGAGGAGATTGGCTCAATATAAGATCAAGTGTCCTATGTACTACCATGAAACATATTAGTAGCTAAAGATGAAATGTATTACTTTGTTAACCTCCTGTATCTAATTTAGTGGAACCTGAAATAGAAATACGTGAAGAACTGAAACCGGGTCGGAATGTCAATAGTACTTGGATATGCGATGAAAGGTCCCAAACAAAAAGAGCGATAACCGCAATCATGATAATGAGACAGACCAAATAGGGGAATAAATTAAACAGATGTATCCCCTAATACACCGAGAGTCGCTGAAACATAGATTTACGCTTGAGCATGTACGTGAATTTACGCGGTATCCAAATTTCAGTAGGTCAGCGAATTAAACGCAGCATTTGATTGCTACCTCGTTGAAATTCAAACGGGACGGGAATAAGATGGTATACAATTCCATGTACTTTCAAACTAGAGAGTAATTCCACCATATGCTCATAAGGTTGCGCATTTGAGCCATGTACAGGATAGATTCTCACTTCTCTAGAACATACTCTGAATAATTCCAGTATGGATGATAGAAGAAATAAAAAATCAAATTTATGACTATACGTGAAAAGAAAATGTCCGCTTAGAACTAGATCAAAGCTTTTATCGTCAAATGGCAGTAAGGGTAACTCTGCTTTTATATATCGTCTTTCGATAATTCCGATAGGATAATCTGATATAACTTGTCGTAAAGCCTGTATTCTGTATTCTCTCAAGACCTTTATAGAGGGATAAAAATCCCAGTTGTAATAAGCAGGGATACGTGAAACCCTTTGCATAACATATTCAATATCTGCTTCACCTCGTTCAGCCAAGGTGTTCAAACCTTCGCCGAACAACGGGTCACATCCAACTGCATGAATTCCATACTTGTTTTTGGCTTCAGCAACAAATGAGGAAGCACCTGAAGGGCAGTCCAATATCGAGTAGTCCTTGAAAGCAGAAATGTCATCAATATCAAACATCTTTACATATTCTGATAACGTACGTCCATAAAATGCGACTCTGTCTAATTGAAAGGGAAATGAATTATTGTTTGTTGGTGCTTCCATGCGTTTATCACTATCGTGTTTAATAGCCGATAATATTTTTTATAGATCTCAAACCCAAATATCAATCAACCCGTTTGATACTAGGTCTATGACTATCTCTAAACTGACACCCCGCAAACGTAGGTTATTTATGAGGTGTGATTCCTATACTTCTCTGCTTATCGTTACGAATAGTTACTTTTAAAGTTGAATTTAATCAATATTTTCACCTGACTCCATCATCAACTAAAGACCGAAGTACTGTATTGTATGGAAAAGGCTGAATAGGATCATAATTAAAAAGATCACGTCATCCATCTCTTCAAATAGATTGCTCTTCAGGTTTACATATCCAAAACTCAAATGACCAGAACTCCAAATTGAAATATGGAAACACACAGATTATTTTGTCTAAACAGAGTGGTTTAAATCAAGTCCCCTATGGGGTCCATCTCGTCTCCCCATGCAAATGTCTCAACAAAGAATCTTAACTGACCGGATAAGGTAGGTCGGTCACAACCTGGTCTGGTCTACTTTAGTTACCCAGCTCTCTTTATGATATGATATCCAAATTCTGTCTTTACTGGCTCCTGTGTTATTTCCCCTTTCTTAAGCTTGAACGCAGATTCTTCAAATGTTTTTACCATCATACCTCTTCCGAATGAGCCTAAATCTCCACCGCGCTTTGCACTTCCCTTGTCAATAGATAATTCTCTTGCCAGGTTTGCAAAACCCTCACCTTTACTCAATCGGTCAAGTATTGCAATTGCTTCGCTTTGTTTTTTGACAAGTATATGTGAACATTTAATTTTATCAGCCAATACTCTCCTCTTCCATCAACAAAACATAGCTTCTACATACATATTACTATATTGCATTTGCAACTATAGTCAGTAACTCCATAAGCAAGCTATTTTTCTGATCTATGTTATTTTCGTCCTTGCTGAACTACTACCTTGGTAAGACTATGCATTTGATATCGAGCATAAGTTTGAATCGAAATTTACTGACTCTTATAAAATGTACCAAACTATATATCATATTATCGTTGAGTCTCTAGTGTGACCACAAAAGAGGAATTGAAACAAAAACTCAGTCCGGAGCAATATGAGATATGTATAAACAAAGGCACAGAAAGGCCCTTCTCAGGTAAATATCATGATTATAAAGAGCCTGGAATTTACAAATGCGTATGTTGTGGAAATGATTTATTTAATTCAGATACGAAATTTGATTCTGGGACAGGATGGCCTAGTTTTTGGGCGCCTATAAAAAAAGAAAATATCAAGGAGGAAAAGGATAATAGTTTATTCATTCGACGTATCGAAGTAATATGTAGTAGATGCGATGCTCATCTAGGACATTTATTTAATGACGGTCCAAAACCTACCGGCTTACGATATTGTATCAACTCAGCATCACTTAAACATGCAATGACAGAGTAGGAATCCAGATTACGAGAAATCTGTTGTTACCTTCTTTTCATCTTCATGAAACCAAAAAAGAGACTCTTATAATTACCATCTAATTCTTCTTCACACAGACCCGCGCACTCACCTTTATTTTTAATTTCGTTCTAATAGGGTTTACAAAGGATGACATTGTATGCCGCACATTACATAGACCAGTTAACAAAAATTTTTCGTTCTAAGCAGGCCTCTGAATACTAGTCATAACTATGCCGGTCTTCCCAACAAGTAATAGTATTCCGTATGTATTACAGATGACGGGATTCAAGGCTAAGAAATAAAGATAGACACTAATTAGTCGTATACGCCCTATGTATCTGTGACTCTCTTGTTCATGCCTAAACTTGGAACTTGGAAATTAGACGATCTCATTAAGGATCCAACTGGAAACGAATTTCAAGAATATCTGGAATCTATTGCAACGAAGGTAACGCAACTCGAAAGTAAGCGCAAAGACCTTCAAGACAATATTTCTACAGTAGAATTCGAAAACTTTCTTCATTCAATTGAAGATATATCAGAAAAGGTCAATATCGCTAGCGGTTATGCTCATTTGATCTACGCGGCTGACACCTCTTCTAATGAACAGGCTGCACTTGTAACAAAAATGGCAATGTTCGGATCTAATATGGCCAATAGGCTTCTCTTCTTTGACTTATGGTTCAAAAAAGAAGTTGGTGAAGAAACTGCACAACGTCTCATAGAGTCAGTATCTCCTGTCTACCGGGAGTATCTTAAACATCAACGGCTACTTGCAAAGTATACATTAACAGAACCTGAAGAGAAGATCATCACCACCCTGGAAGTTACAGGCACCAGCGCTCTTATCAAGATCTATGATAGAATGACAAGTGGTTTCGAATTTGTCGTTACATTTAAAAAAGGTAAGAAGCCAATCAAGAGAACATTCACTAATAGGGAAAAATTGCTTTCCCTTATACGTAGTACAAAGTCTGGAGAGAGAGAAGCGGCCTACAATTCCCTTTTGCAAGTATACAAGAAAAATAGTGGCGTATTAGGTGAAATTTATCAGAACCGTGTAATTGAATGGCGCGACGAATACCTGACCATGCGTGGATTTAGATCACCAATTTCAGTCAGAAATACGTACAACGACTTAGACGATACAACCGTTGAGACTCTGCTCGCTGTATGTAGGCGAAACTCGGTAGTTTTCCAAGACTATTTTAAACAAAAGGCAAAGATGCTTGGTGTCAAGAAATTGCAGAGGTACCATCTATATGCTCCTTTATCATTAAAGGCATCTGATCAGAAAAGGTTTACCTATGGTAAAGCGATTGATACTGTACTAAGAACGTTTGAAGATTTCCATCCAAAGTTCAGAGAATTTGCTGAGAAGGTTTTTAATGAGCAACATGTAGATTCTGAAATCAGAAAGAGTAAGTTAGGTGGTGCTTTCTGTTCTTCTATATCTCCAAAAATGACTCCATACGTGCTATTGAATTTCGATGGTAAATCTAGAGACGTCTCTACTATTGCGCATGAATTTGGACATGCAATACATAGTATGACCGCCTCTGATAAACCGATAACGGTCTGGGATGCTCCTCTTCCACTAGCTGAGACCGCATCAGTCTTTGCCGAAATGCTGCTTAATGACAAGTTGTCTGAAAGAATAACACGTGTAGAAAGAAGGATATTACTTGCAGAACAAATAGATGACATGTATGCAACTATAATGAGACAAGCATACTTTACTCTCTTTGAAATTGACGCACATAGAGCCGTGGCTGAACAGAATGCAACGATAGATACGGTTTCAGAGTTATATCTGAATAACCTGAAAGAACAGTTTGGAAATTCGGTAAATGTCTCTCGCGATTTTCAATGGGAATGGCTTTACATCCCACATTTTTATCATACCCCATTCTATTGTTATGCGTATTCATTTGGAAATTTATTGGTGCTGTCGTTGTACCACCAGTTTAATTCTGAAGGGAAAAAGTCATTTATTCCAAAATATCTTAAAATATTGTCGGCTGGAGGTTCACAAAAGCCTGAACATCTGCTTAAGGAATCGGGGATTGATATCTCGAAGGATGAATTCTGGCAACAAGGATTTGATCTAGCTGCTGCCAAAATACAAGAGTTAAAAGAGATGAATTAATTTGAAATAAGATTAACAGAGTGGCAATTCTAAAACATCATACATAATACACTTTTAGCTGATCTACTTTTTCCGACGTATCGACCAGATTCCAATAATGATGAGAATGAAACATGAATTTCAGGTGGTATTGTTGTCTGAGATAGATCAATATCAACGGTCTTCGGTCTGCTTCGAGCAATAACATCAAGAAGATGTCGGCCTCATTGCGGTCTAGATTCTTCACAGTTAGAGTAGGAGCCTCACTCATATCATCAGTTCTACGAATTGCTAGGTATGTTTTGGAAACCAAAAAAAAGAAATCGCACGAGTAGTTGTCGATGCGGTATGGAATACGTCTAGGGGTGAGAAATAGCGGTAGCCACAGTTAGCCGTAACAATATTTCGTCTGTCTTTGACCATATCAAAATACACAATGAATGCCAATCAGCGAGATACGTCACAACTATGTGGGATTTGGTGTTGCTGTTGACGACGAAAATAGAGGAACCTTGAATGACGGCAGCATATTCTGAAAGGTCGGCAAAGAAATGTCCTAAATGTTCTCACGAACTTTAGAGATATCAGGCTTAGTAGAAACCAGACTTTTTTCTGACAATCCCGTCAAAGCTTTGTAATAGCATAATACAATATACCTATTGAGAGAGTCAAGGGGTTTCTACTGAGCCCCAAAAGTGCTAAACTTATGAATATTAAAGGATATCAAGAATCACTTTGACAACAGGTGTAAATTCTTGGAAAAGTCGCAATCTGCTTTGTTTTTCAATATTTCTATCTCTTGGATTACTTTGACTATTTTGTCTAACAGAGTTGCAATTCCGGCTGTGTTAATAGCATCGCGTTCACGTAATTCTTGATTTGTAATTTCTAATTCATCTACTTTGAGACGACATCACTTTTAAGCGCCAAGAATCTATCCATGGCGTTTAATGCATTTATGCCATTTTCAGCGAGCATTGTTTCTTGTCTATAACTCCTAAGCAATCTCCTGAATTATTCGGGACAACGAGCGCATTTATGCGATATGTCCTGAATTATTCGGAAGATATCCGCCAGAGTATGATACCAAATACAAAAATAATCACCCCTACGCCGATGACAATGGAACCATTAACTGTCCAATCAGGATTACTAAACATAAAGGAAGATGATGGTCCGACGATCCGTCTGCTTTGTAATGTAAATATTATTCCTAGTATAAGCAATATGAGACCAGCCACACCTAACGATCTGCCTATGTATTTTAGTTTCACAAGATAGAGACATACCCATGTCCAAAAAAGATATCCATCTTACTGGCAATCGAGGAACTAGTGAAGTTATTTCGCAAAATAGCAGCTATCTTCGCCTACACTAATTATTGCAGGATCACAAACTAACAGTAAGTGTCTACAGAGACGTTTCGACTTGAGCAGGTAATGATTGATTTCGAGTGCAGTAAGCTTTAAAGAAATACTCTGCATTTCTATATATTCGACCAAATGCCTTTGAGTAGGCCAACAAAAGAAACATCTTCCATCTAAATCCTGGGTGACTAACTTTGATACTATTAGATCTTCCAGCTATAATTAACCCATATGTGAAGAAGAAGCTATTTCAACTCACGAGTGTGATATCTATACTTACATCATTTTGATATGCTTTTTGAAGCGGCCTTGAAACTTCGATTCCTGCAAACCCGCCTCCCATAATTAGTATACGTTTTGATTGAATCGGTACTGCCCAATGAAACTCTGCCTAAGAGGCAGGATGGTTGAATGTAGATCGAGACTATGAAAAAATGTGGCTGTATCCCTAAAACTAAGGTAATCCAAAACCAAGACGGAATAATTAAGCGGCACAAAAGCCAAATTACCAGCACAACTCCATATGTGGACGGTTTTTTTCTACAACCAACAAAACCTGATACAATAGTGTTTATAGGCAATGCCATGCAATACTAGAAATGGAAAAATACTCTAGAACAAGGGATTTGGATGGCTTCATACAGAAAGTTCTTTTGTGTACATTAATAGGAGGACTTTTTTTCAGCTTCTGTTGGGTAATCGGCACCTCATATGCTATTTCTTCAACACCATCAGTAGTAAAAACAACAAATCTACCATCTCTAAAAATTACTGCTCCCCATAAAGGTCAGCAGGTTCCAGTTAGCAGCAATGTAACCGTATCTGGGATTTCATCACCACCAGTAGCAAATAAGACGCATACTGGTTGTACAGTTTCAGTACTTCTAAATGGTATAAAACCATACCAAAAGGCGGTGGCGACAGGACATGGAGGGAAAAATGATTATTCTACGTGGAAATACACTATTACTTCTAAATATGCTGCATTAAAACAAGGACAAAATAAAATAACTTCCAAAGTATCTTGTATAGCAACCCCTACTAATTTAACAAAATCTTACAGTGTGAATGTAACTGGAACAGGCAGGTAAAGGTAACGGCTAGTCTGCTAATGGTCGAAATGAACGGAATGGTGGGAAAGCCCTAGGCTGTATAGAATGTAATTGCGATGATGGAAGGACCGCTATTGCTAATGGCGGTTTGACAATTTTATTTGGTCCTTAAGGAAACGTCAGGGACCATTAGTGGTCCAAAGAAGGTTCAATAGGTTTTAGTTCGAAAATCGGATCAGAAATCATCCACTTCACTGAGACGATATATCCTGTATAAACGTCGTAATATTATAGCAAGTGAATTTTTCGACGGGAGTAGTGGTAAGAGTCGAAATACCCTACCTCGTCCTCTACCATTATCTGTTATCTTGTCTCTGGGAATATGAGGAATATCTATCCCGTCGCATACTGTTCCTATTGCTATAATTGGTATCTCTTTGCTCAACTTGACGACCGTATCGCGTTCTATTAAAGCCATAACCTCTATTGTACCCATACGAGCCACCTTTATTTGCGTAGTTGTTATTATAGCCATTGCCGTAATATCGGCGCTGCTGCTGCTGAACGACAGGAACCTCGATTCCCATTTCTTCATTAAGTTTATGGACAGGCTGTTCTGTCTGTCGGAGAATTCTTCCGAAATTGTCAACCCTATCCTGGGAAACTAATGAGATAGCCTTACCAGTTGCACCTGCCCTGGCAGTTCTTCCAATTCTGTGGAAGTAAATCAAGGGATCTTCAGGAATGTCATAGTTAATTACATGACCTACGGCTGGGACATCTATTCCTCTTGCCGCGATGTCGGTAGCAACTAGAATGTCTTCATTCCCATTCTTAAACCTGTGCATTGCGATATCTCTCTGTTTTTGCGAAAGGTCGCCATGAATCGTTATTGCTTTGAATCCTTCCTGCTTCAAATCGTTTGCAAGTCTCTGAGTCCTTTGCTTTGTGGCTGCAAAAACTATAGTCTGCTTCTTGTCTCTATTCTTTATGAAGTTACAGAGGTGCTTAAATTTCTCCCTCTCATGAACAATCAGATAAGACTGAGCTATAGTATCAAGGCTAAGTTCCTCTTCGTTTAATCTGATCTCCTTAGGTTCCCTCATATAGTCTTGTGCCAATCTTAAAATCTCCGGTGGCATGGTTGCAGAGAAAAGACATGTCTGCCTATCTTCAGTCACATAAAACAATATGAACTTTATATCTTCAATGAAGCCCATGTCCAACATCCTGTCGGCTTCGTCAAGCACTACAAACCTCACATCATCTAGCTGGATTGAACCGCGTTTTAGGTGGTCAATCAACCTGCCAGGAGTTGCAACTACTATCTGGACTCCCCTCCTTAATAGATCATGCTGAAGACCAATACTCTGTCCACCGTATATGGAAACGCTTCTAAGACCTGTGTATCGTACAAATTTACTGATCTCATTTGTCACTTGGACTGCTAACTCTCTTGTCGGTACAAGTATAAGGGCTTGTATTGGACCATTACGCTTAATCTTGGTTAAAATCGGTAAGGAAAAAGCCGCAGTCTTCCCAGTTCCCGTATGAGCCTGACCTATGACATCTAGACCTTTTAAAATAAGCGGTATAGCTGCCTCTTGTATAGGAAAAGGCGTATCAAATTTATTTTCTTTGAGTGCTTTGAGTATTTCAGCACTCATTCCTAACTCTTGAAATGTAGTTGTCAATTTTAATTTCTCGTTTTTGGATGTTACAAAAGGCACGGAAAATATGAAAAGTAATGTTCTTCTAGTTACTTAACAAGTCAGCCGTAAGTCCTTTGATAACTATCTGCACAATACACAGATATAAAAGTATTATTATGGCGTGACTTAGTCTATTTTTGATTAGCATATGTTATGATATCCTGGGTTCCTCTATATCTCGCATTGCTTGCTTTTTCTTGTTTCACCTTATATTTCTGATCTAGTCTTCCCCTCGCGCCCGAAGAT
>WJXE01000320.1 GCA_009665115.1 Nitrosopumilales archaeon | reverse complement strand
ACATATGAGAGAGAAAATACAAACTTAACACTTTTGGTTTCTAAATACTTTAAAGAATCATGTTGAACTGTAACGATTATTCGAATTGTTAGGATATATACTGTTTAAACCCAGGCGAACCGAAATGAAATCATTTAGTTATGCAGTGGAACTAATGAATATTTTATACCCTGTCCTGATATACTTGCACCCAAGCTACGGGAAATGATTGGTATGCCTATATTTTCATCGATTAGCCGATAATTCATACGGGATAGTTTCTAAATGAGAAGACTTTGTCCAAGTAACTCCGTGGTGGAGGGGCATACGCCAGATTTCACTACAATATTAGCTCAACGAAGTATAATTCACCCCTAATGGGACGTGTAGCTTAGATCCTAGTGGTGCATATATTACGCTATAAAATCAAATAACAGAGAGGATACACATAAAAATATAGTATCTAATCTTCGAAGAAAGGTCTAAATTGAACATCAAAACCTGGCGAGTTATTTGAAAATTCCTTTATCGTAATCATTTTACATATTTTGTCTTGGAACTCCGAATGCTCGATCAATTTCTTTTTACAAATAGGACACAAGGATTTACGCCACATAATACAACAACAAATAATCTATAAACACAATTATAAATATTTAGTAATGAACTCCGATATTTTTTGCTCATGGCGTCTGAATTCTTTGTATTGGTCTGTCTAGATAGCTACCGAGAATTCGTTTCGGTTTGGCCCCTTCATTTCCATTCATCAGGACGACATCGTTTATCGTATCTGAGTCTGAAATTGTATTTTCACTGCTTAATGCAATAGCAATTGCTTTATTGTGATCATTTTGCATATTTTGTCTTGTAGCTCTGAATGTTCGATGAATTTCTGTTTACAAATAGGACACATTGCTTGACGGTTCACAATATACCAATAAATAATCTAAATGCACAATTATTAAAAGATTGAGACCTGACAAGGAAACATCTTGAAACATTTGCACACTCGTGGCTACTATTGATATCAACCCATGTTGTAACCTCATCAGGTTGAATTATCTCGCGATATTCAATATCTGGTGACTTATCTAAGGTTAATCTTCTTAGAGCATTTTCAGGAGAAGCCTAATGGCCTAAAAGATTCAAAAAATTATGTTATTGAATATGGATGACTGCTAACACTCTAGAACACGACGTTATCTTATCCTCCTCCGGCACCTGCTCCTCCACCAGTTGATTCTACCTCTAACTCTCGCAATTCCTTATCTTCCTCTGATTTAACTTTAGTGATTGGTTTCAATGTCTCTTTTTGTATATCCTTTTTCCCTTTCACGCAGATATACGTGAAACATACTATAATAAGATACAGTTACTTTTTTTATTATTTAGGTCTACTCAGGTACTATAGTGTGGTTCGAGTAATGTAGAAATCGTTTATCCTGTGCAGATTTAGGGAGGTACAAGAGTTAGGAGAAATATGCCTTGGTAGAATGAAAGGATGGTCTTGATTAGTGCAGAAAACCTTGTTCGGATTGGATTCAAACGTTGATTATACCAGTAGAAGATCAGAATAGTCATAATACTAATCAGATCTCATTAGACATTGTAGTGTAATGAAATAGCAAGTCAGAACGAGAATTAGTTATGTGGCATGAGAAAATAGAAATGATAGGCATTGATATAAAGGTCTAATCAAGAGACAGAAACACGACGGTTCAAGCTAAAACAAAGTATATGAACGAAGCTTTATAAATGAACTAGATAAAATCGGTTTACGCATGATAGACAATCGAGGTACTTTTATTGGCAAACTTTTGGTACTTTTAGAAGCAAAAGTCATTTTAAACGATTACATAGGTCTAATAATCACAAGTAACAAATTCATGCGCTGTACCCTCTACGGCCTTCACAACCTTCACTTCCTTTAACCCACACGGCAACAATTGAGATCCACTGATCATAACTGCCTAGTCAAAGGCCATGGTTATTCCCATCAGATTATCAACTAATCTTCTATCGGCCAATTACCCTTTGTAATAAATTCTACAAGGTTACGGCTTGGATCTCTAAAGTAAATGGATTTTAATTTTTCATTTCCCCACGTTAGTTCTTTTTCAATTTCGATTTTATTCAGGATCAGTATGTTTTTTGCATTTTCGTAATCTTCTTTTTCTATTTCTAATGCAAAATGAACGCTTGCAGGTGGAGTTGATGCACCGTGGGGTGGAAACATAATTTGGTTTTTATTGGTTGTGCTGTCAGGATTAAATATCAGCAACATACTCTTTCCAGCCTTCAAGAAAACATGTCTACCAGGTTCTTCAGAGACGAATTGTAATCCAATATTATTGATGTAAAAATTCTTCAGCTTTTCCAACTCGGAAGAATAGATACATGTCTCAACGATCTTTCTAAACATGATCATGCTTAGGCTTCTTGATTATAACATTATTCCCTTGTGCGCTTTTCTTGACCAAAATCTCGAATGTGTTGGATGGGTTTAGCTACTCTGCCCATCATTAAATTGTCGTTTACTTCACTTTGAAATGTATAGAATGTAGCATCTAGTGCAAACTCATTTGAGACTACTGTCCAAGCAGATGTTCCTTACAAGCTGCTATTGCAAAAAGTCATACGATCATTAACAGATATGCAAGACGCTTTGAAGTTCCAATACAACTTCAGGCGCTTTCTCGTTTACTGCAACACTAAATACTAGTAATTTGTCTATGCCAATCCTCATACACTGAATTCGTTGTAAGAGTGGTAGTACTTTTCTATATTCAACCA
>WJXE01000319.1 GCA_009665115.1 Nitrosopumilales archaeon | reverse complement strand
AAAATATACTATCTCGCTTCAATAAGATATTACTCGTTGGATTAGGACAGTTGGGATTGCCTGTCATTAAATATGTAAAAGAAAGAGGGTTTGACATATATGGATATGACAGTATTGCTAATGCTATAGATCGTGCAGAAAAAATAGCTGAAATAAAACAAGCAGTTGATTTCGGTAGCGAGGATTTTGATGTATTTATAATTAGTGTATCTACACACCAACCTGACGATATATTTTCACCCCAGATAGATCGACTATTGTGTATAGTAGATAAAATTTCAACAGAAGCTAAGATAGATAGAGCCCCTCTTTCATTTGAAAGTACTATTCAAAAAGGAACATCAAAGAAAGTATTTGAAACGCTCAACCTAAGAATAGGTCAATTGAGATGACACGAAATACCCAAGCTATTTTCAGAATAGATTTTTCTCTTAGGAGGGAGATATTTTTCGTTGTTATAGGAGCCATACTAGGAGCAGTTACGATGGTTGTTCCAATTACATTCCTTTACACAGGCTTGGGCTTGCCATATTATCTTACTTGGATGGCTTTTGGACATGTTATTGGAGTTTATTCATCTTCATTTTCTTCCATTATTGCTGGGATAGCAATTCATTTGATTACTGCAATATCTATTGGAATTGCAGTGGGCGTGTTCTTATACAAAACTGGTATATTGAATATTAGCAAGCTATCAAATGGACTTTTATACGGACTTTTGGCTGGCTCAATTGTTTTCGTTGTTTTCTTTATACCTGTTTACCAATTTATTTTGGCCCCAGAGATTACCCGCACAATGGCGGCGGTGAAAGTTACTACCACTTCTCAAGGTAAAGAATATGCAACAACAACAATAACAACAACATCGACACCCCAGTATCATTATGCAAATAACTTTACAGTAATTATGATTGTTTGGTTATTAATTCATCTTGTCTTTGGCACCGTTCTAGGAGGAGTCTCATCATGTATATCGATACGATTCGGTAGCAGATATAGATGTGCAAAATGTGATATTTCATTTTCTAGAATAGATTCATTGCAAAAACACATACAACTTGTTCATGGGACAACTCCAATCCAGTTAAAACGTGTATTAATTTTGGGTGGTGGATTTGGGGGAATAGAAGTTCTGAGACAACTTCAGAAGGCCTTTCAAGATGATGTCGATGTTGATATAACACTAGTAAGCAGAGATAACTTCTTTCTGTTTACACCAATGCTTCCAGAAGTATCGTCTGGTATGATAGAGACAAGACATATACTAACACCTGTCAGAACTTTTTGCAACCGAGCTAAGTTTTATGAAGCTGACGTAGACGCAATAGATTTGAAGAATAAACATGTTGTTATAGCTCATGCAATTGGAAAGCAGACTCGCAGTCACACATTAAAATATGATTATCTTGTTTTGGCGCTTGGTGGCAAGACAAACTTCTTTGGGATGACTGAAGTAGCAAATAATGCCCTCACTATAAAAAGCATTGGTGATGCAATAGTGCTGCGAAATCACATCATAAGTATGTTAGAACAAGCCGACATTGAACACGAAGACATAGAGCTAAGAAGAAGTTTGATGACATTTGTGATAGTTGGTGGAGGCTTCTCTGGGGTTGAAGTTGCTGGAGAATTAAATGATTTTGTGCGTGAATCGATCGAACACTTTTATCACAACCTCGATCGGATAGATGCTCGAGTAATACTTGTTAATTCTGGTGATAGAATTTTGCCGGAAGTAACGGAGGATCTAGCTCAATTTGCGTTACAACAACTGAGAAAGAATGGTGTAGAAGTAATGTTGAATACTCGTCTTATAGGAGCTACGCAGGATAGCGTGAAATTAAACAATGGCAGTTTGATATCATGCAATACTTTGATCTGGGCTGGAGGAGCATTGCCTGATAAGCTTATCGGAAGCCTTCCATGTGATCATGACAAGTCTGGCAGAATAGTTGCCAATAAGTATCTAGAAATTAATGGGTATGAGAATAGTGCTTTCGTGGTTGGTGACTGCGCATGTGTTACGGATCCACACACAGGAAGTCCTTATCCACCGACAGCACAACATGCTTTAAGACAGGCAAAGGTAGCTACAAAAAACATAATTTTTGCGATTAATGGTAAGCCTAATGATAGGAAGGTAATCTTTGATTACAAAACAAAGGGAGTGATGGCACTGATTGGAAAGAGGAATGGTGTTGGTATTTTGCTTGGACATAAAGTACATGGATTTACAGCTTGGTGGCTTTGGCGTTTATACTATTTAGGAATTCTTCCAACAACAGAAAAGAAGTTAAGAGTAATGGTCGATTGGTTCATAGACCTATTCTTCAAACGTGATGTATCTAGACTTAGGACCTTCACAGAGGTGAGTTCAGTCAAAGCTAGTACAGAGATCCTCAGATAATCTATTGCCGCTTCCTTACACATTTGGATTTCTCACATTTTTTTCTTGACGTATAAAAGCTCCGCTGGTCGCAAATACCAGAAATACCTCTTTTGCTGCGGGCTTTAACAAGTTCAGGTATAGCTCCCTTGTTCTAGATGACCTTTGAACAACTTCGGTATCTGCTAACTCGGCACCACGCAGGAGTATGTGATGACATTTAATCAACGACTACCCCAAGTACTAAACATAATTACAACCGATACTCCCATTATTATTACAGTTGCCCATCGAATAATGTTAGATATTTGACCATTTACTCTATCCTTTAGAATCCTTTTATCATTAGCAATTCTCATAATTGCGACAAGGATTGGAACAGCAACAACTCCATTGATTACTGCTGTGTACACT
>WJXE01000318.1 GCA_009665115.1 Nitrosopumilales archaeon | reverse complement strand
CTTCCGCCAACTATAGCGGACTTGGCGTAATCTACTTCAACTGTCGTAGCTGAGGTTAACTTCTGTATAGCATTTCGGAATCCATCACAAATATTTCCAGAATAGATTCCTGAAATGCCTGAATTACTTGCAACGAGTTCGACAGATGCAGCTGAAAGCTTTTCTGAAGCAGAAAGAGCGACTGCCATTGGGGGACAGTCAACCCCCGGGGTAGGTAGATTGCTCCGTCTCGATTCGAAAGCCGCCAGCATGCGGTCCTGCATATAATATCGCAGAAGTATTGTCGGAGTGCCGCTGAATCCAAAAAGTGGATCGTAAGAGGTTCGAGAAACAAAAATGACATTTTCGTACCGTCTACCTAGGAAGAGAGGACAGTCGTGAGAGCCCACGTTAAAGCCTTCGTTACTTTCCATAATCGGTAGTTTTCGTACGCCATTAACGTGCACCCCTTCGAAGCCTCTAGACTGTATCACAGCCTGAAGCATCTGGACAATTCTTTGGACCGGTTTTGATCTCGAGAGCGCCAAAATTAGCATATTGTTAGACATGGCTACATTGCCTAGTGTTGCTGCAATATCCTCGTCCGACATTAATGGAATATCTGGACACACTTGAGCAAGAAGATTTCCGAACTTGATGTCCAGCGCAACATCTGTTGTACCGTATTTAAGCCAAATCTCTGGCATGACAATAAAAATAAAACATAAAATAAAACTTTTTCATATCAAACAATGTGGGGCCTATGTCCCTAATCGTTGATCGATGCTAGAATCATGATGCAAGCGCATGAGTTGGGTAAATTGACTAACTCTCATAAATCATGAGATTTTTTTCTTCCAACAGAGTGTGAAGATTGTGCACTGCTCTATATACCTCACTTTCCTTCTTGGCTCCAGTACAGACTAGTTTGCCGCTAGCAAATAGCAAAATCACCGTTTTTGGATCTAACATTCTGTGTATCAATCCTGGAAATTGCTCGGGCTCATACATGCTTCGCGGGAGAACCCTGGCTGCTAACTCTAGATGAATCTTGCCACCTAGACTGGCAGAGGCAACAATGTTTTGGATTTCAATTTGGGGCTCGTGTTCTACAGGGATACCACCTTTCTTTAACTTTTGAACGACGTTCCTTACAGCCTTGATGGCTTGTTCTTCAGACTTTGCGCCGGTGCAGACCATCTTACCCGAGCTAAAAATCAGAGTGGCAGTCTTAGGCGACTTTAACCTGAAAACGAGTCCAGGGAATTGGTCAGGATGGTATTCGACATCTGGGAATATTTGTGTAATTAAGTTTAAGTTTACCGTTTGGTTAACGGTTGCCGACGCAACCACATTTTCTATACTAACAATGGGTTTTGTTTGAGGCATACTAGATGGCCTTTATAAAGGGGCTGTATATATACCTGTGTATGTCCTCGTATCGCAAATCCCCAATAACCTATATTAATTTCCAAAAGCTGAAATTCAGTTATTATAGGCGTTGAGATCTGACAAATGACAGCTCCATCAGCAACCACGCGGACATGCCCTCTAAGCTAATACCTTGCCTGAGAGTATATCATATTTTATGATTAGCAAATGGCCGCTCTCTAGTTTATGGTCATCAGCATCCGAATGAAATACGAATCTGCTCTTACACTGATAACATACCCACAACATGTGGAGGTCTTCCGGGTGCATCCAGTAAACCTCATCAGCAACGTCCTTGCATTTAAGAGGTAAGTAGTTATCTAATAGTGGTTTTGTTTGAAGCTTTCTTCATTCTATTAACAGTAAGCTTATCCCGGAATGCATCTACTATTCTAACTTCCTAAACATTTTTAGGATCGACGGTCTGCAATAACATGCCGTTCTCGTTATTTACCGGATCCTGTAGAGACTGCCGCCGTGGAGGCCATGGGAAATGTTAGGACTGATTTCCAAGATTTAACTATGTTGATAAGAAAAAGACCCGGAGTATCTCCCCTCCCCAAAGACTATTACCCCTAGAAAATAGAATGTATCACGGCGCGTCGATTATCAACGCATTTCTAGTGTAATGGTGCCCTACAGTATCAAATGGCGAACTGCGAAAAAGGAAGCGCGACGCAGACAATGACATTAAAAACGTTCGCAGATAAAGCAATCGGACTGAACACCGATTCAAATTCACCACGCCGCCTGTCTGCTCCGATGCGAGAGACACAACCTAATAAAAAAAGATGCAAATTAAGAATTAAGACGCCCTCGTACGTTTGTGCTGCTGCAGTAAACACTAACTCTAACTCAGTAAAGCACAGATCGTTACTTTGCTGCATACTCGTGATGTCGATCCCTAAGATCCAACTCTTTTCATTTTTGACCCACATTTAGGGCACGCAGCCTGATTGTGCTTTGTTCCACAACTCATACAGTAATAGCTTAGCGAATTATAGCCAAACATTGAAGCACCAGACATCCCCATTCTTCTCAAAGTTCTTTTCCGTACATAGAAACTGAGCAAGATGAAGACCGCGATAATTATAGGTAAAGAATAAGGAAAAGGTATAAGAAATGAGATGACGAGACTTATACCAAGCGAAATACCAATCCAGAGTAGTTGTTGTGAGAGGAATTGTTTATTATCACCGCTCAATATTTGTCAAGTGATATACATGTTCCTCTTTAAAATATCTTCTTCTTCACGGAATAAAGACAATAAACCTTACTTCTTCCGCAAAAACAGCATGATTTAAATTACATTGCAGATACATAATGATTACATCGACCAAACCGATGGGGAACAGTCCTGGATGAAGTGCAAATTGTGCTTCATTCAGGGCATTAGTT
>WJXE01000317.1 GCA_009665115.1 Nitrosopumilales archaeon | reverse complement strand
ACACTAGGTTGGTTCAACAGAGTCCTAAATTTGATATACAGAGCAAGCCAACCCTCAAAAACCGCAAATATAAACTGAAATCCTCCGCTGTGCTTGAATGGTTATGTATCTATGAAAGACGAGTTAAATTTGATATACAGAGCAAGTCAACCCTCAAAAACCGCAAATATAAACTGAAATCCCCCGCGAGGCTTGGAAGGTTATGTATCTATGAAAGACGAGTTCACGATAGTTGGAGATAGAGCTACTATTATATCGAAGAACGGACATATATCCTGAAATAGAACGCCTTCGAAGGACATGTGCTTACTAGTTCGAAGGACATGTGCTTACTAGGTAATCATGTTAAGGCGAATTAGCTCCAGAATTTCCGCAAAGATCGGAATATTGGTTGGTATTCAAATTGCTTTTGTTCTTAGCAATATTGCCATACTTGCATACTTTGAGTCGCAAGGAGCATTGTTAGGAAATTCGATTAATATTGCTGGCAAGAACCGATTTTTAACATATAATGTTCTTGTCCAAACCCTGAATTACCTTTCAGGATTTTCAAATGTTTCTGCGGTAAATATCGCAATGAGTAAATTTGAATCGAACCTGTTGGTCTTGAGGGAAGGTGGAAATGCATCTCCAACTATAGAATTAAAACCACTTCCCACTCAATATCTGGACCTATGGAAAGCAACGGATTCCAATTGGCAGAAATACAAAAAATATATCATCGATAATATAGTCAAACCGTCTCAAGTAGGAGCAAAACAATCACATACGTCGGATTTAAAGCTAATAACAGAATTACAATCTATGGCATTGTCCTTAATTAGTTCATCTGACATGCTGGTTACAGCTCTCGGAAATGAAGGGAAAATGAATTCCCACAATCTTACGATATTAGAAATTCTTCTGGGAATTCTAAACATAGCTATTCTCCTGTCTATCCTATATTTTATAATACGCATCCTCAGACCAATTTTTTCCCTTACCAGGGCAACTGCTGAAGTAGAAAAAGGAAATCTGAATGTCTCAGTAAATCGTAAAGGGAATGACGAACTTGCGAAACTCTCCGAATCTTTTAACTCCATGGTCTTTTCTATAAAAGACCATATCGAGAATCAGAATATATTAACAGGGAAATTAGAGAATGCCATTGAGGGATTAAGAGTAGCAGATAAAGCCAAAGATGAGTTTGTTTCAATGATCAGTCATGAGTTGAAGACACCACTTGTACCAATGAAACTATACTGCCAAATGTTTACGAAAAGATCATTGGGCTTAAATCTCAATGAAAAGCAGAAGAAGGCTATTCAAATAATCGATAGGAATCTAGAAAAACTTGAGATGCTTGTGACTGACATTCTAGATTGCTACAAGCTTGACATAGGAAAGATAACCCTATTTAGAGAGGATGCAAATATTGATACCATGATAAGAAACACTATTACTGATCTTAAATCTATCATTGAAGATCAACGAATTTTCCTTAAATTGGATGTCAGAACAGCTGGAACCATTTTCTGTGATCCAAAGAGAATAGAACAAGTGCTATCAAATTTACTAAAGAATTCGTTTGATTTTGTACCTAAAAACAATGGAAAAATAACAATAAGAGTCGAGGATTGCTTAGACAACGAAGGTAAAATAACTAGCCAAAAAGAGGCTTCCTCCAGGTTTGTCTTGTTTAGTGTAGACGATAATGGCCCTGGTATCACTCATAGTCAGATCGATAATCTTTTCAAGAAATTTTATCAACTCGATACAAGTTTTCGCAGAAAACATGGAGGAACAGGTTTAGGGTTATCTATATGCAGAGGATTGGTTGAAGCCCATGGCGGTAAGATGTGGTATGATAAAAATTATAATGAAGGTGCCTCCTTCAAATTCACAATACCGCGGTACAGGTAATAGCAATGGCAAATAAAGTGAGAGTACTTATCATAGATGATAACGAGGATGTGACCGAAGCTGTTTCTGACTATCTAGAAAGTATTGGTGATTCATGTACATCTCTGAATGATGGAAAACAAGGACTAGAAGTTATAAAAAAAGAAGGCCATAATTACGATGCCATAATATTGGACCTAGCAATGCCAGATTTCAGTGGTTATGATGTTCTTGAATCATTGAAAAATGAGACGTTGCTAGACCCGAATAAAATTATACTCTTTACTGCATCTTCGATCCCGGATAAAGAAGCTGAAGCTATAGGAGTAAAAACAATTCTCCGAAAGCCTTTATCTTTAGAAGAGCTAGAAGCAACGATCAACAGATTCAGACATTAACAGTGGGTCGTATTGTCAAATCTACGTCTGGTAAATTATACGTACAAAATAGCGGATATTATGCATTAATCACTATCTATTAAAAGCATGTCTGGATTGACTAGTTTCTAATCGATTAGTGTCCGGGAGATTCGGAAATCCATGTCAGTCATCAAACGCCTAACATACTCCTTTTCGGCCATCAATATTTTGATGTCAAATCTACTTTTCTATAAGTTAGCTTCTTTCTATGTTTAATGTTTCTCCTAAATTATCAGTTCTATTATGAGCGATATCTTTCTATTAACTGAGATAGTTCATCTAATGATACTGGTTTTTTCAGTACCTCTTTTGCACCGGCTGCTAGGAAATCATCAATGCTTTTAGCAGTAATTGAGGACGCTGTAAAAATAACAATCTGTTCTGATTTTAGCAAGCCCTGTGTCTTTAGTGTGTCAAGAACATCGTATCCACTGAACTGCGGCATTGCCATATCAAGCAAGATTAGGTTATATCTTCCTCTTTCAGTTAGGATTTCATTTAATCCTTCTTTTCCATCATTTTTTACTTTACATTCGATACCTATGCTATCTAAAAAATCCTTAACAGCATCGGTCAGCTCTTCATTATCGTCGACTATTAGAACCTTCATTGAATTACATCATTCCTCGGCAATGTGAATTTTATTGAGGCGCCAGTAGTATAACTTTTATTGAGCCATATTCTTCCGCCATGAGCTTCAACTATACCTCTGGATATTGCCAGTCCCAGTCCTGTACCCCCATGTTTTCTTGTGGCAGTAGTGTCTATTTGATAAAATTTCTTGAATAGATTATCTGTATCGTTCCCATACATACCAGGACCATTGTCTTCAATTGTGAAA
>WJXE01000316.1 GCA_009665115.1 Nitrosopumilales archaeon | reverse complement strand
CACATGGAAGATGCAAATCCTTTGCATCAATATCAAAAATAAGATCTGCTCCAAACCAATGTTTTTCTTGCATAGGATAAGTTGGGAATCTGTAATATGCGTTAGAGCAATAAACATCTGCCGGAACATCCCGTATTAAAGTAGCCAGGATATCGCCCCTATTTCTAAATGATAAATGTCGGATCATTCCTGATCCAAATGGCATGTATCCAAATTCACGTTGTTCTAAATGTTCAGGAATTTCAAGAAGCTTACTGTACTTGAAATAATATTCTCTAAAGGCGCTTTTAAGAAGAGCAGCACTTTTCTCCGTTGATTTATTTCCGCTCATCAATTTGCTGACTGTAATGGCTACAGCGACGAGGATTGTCCCTTGAGCATAGGCGGTCTTCCGAATTGAACTGGGTTTGTTATCCCGTTACATTCTTCCGTTGCAAAGCAAAGATTTTGGTTTAATAGTTTCTGACAAGAAGGAACTGAATATTTTGTGCCGCTTCCCCGAAGTCCTGCAAGGTGCTCTATCTGGTATTTGGTAACTTTTTCATTATAGTCAGGGGCATTATGAAACAGCATAATTATCTCCTCGATACTTTTTCCAATTGCAAGCATATAAGTTGCCAGCATTAGTCTAGCAGAATGCGGAAGATTTTCGCCTTTGTTCATTACCTCTAATGCATGCTTGACGCAGGGAGGATAGTCTTGGCTCTTGTATCTACGATATTGTTGATGCGGTGCAAATTTTATGCTCAGTTCATTAACCTTAGTTTTAATTGCTTCAGGTAGAGTTGACAGGGTCATAGATTTTACCTTGTTGTAAATCAACTCACTAAGTTCGCTTCTAATAAGTCTCACAGTCTCATCGGCATCTAGATACACAAAGCCATTATGCACAAGCCTATTGATTAATTTCCAATCTTGTTCGTGGAAATGAGAAGCCCGCATCAAATAGTCTGTAATCTTAACTTTGAACAGCCGATTGTCATTTTCACTTATGTCAACATTCACCTTGAATAGCTCCTTGAATATTGTCGACAGAAGAAGACGCTTTTTTTGTTCACTTTTCTCTCTCATTAAGTCTTCGGTAAGGAATTTCTCTGCTCTCATTGCCTCAAAAAGGGCGTGTTTCTTCAATATTGGCTCCGTTCCAATCGACTTCACCATGATAAGCGTGACTAAAAATGTAAGGATTTCAATTTCGTATTTGTCTAATTTTTCGTCGGGAAGGCCCTTCGCTATTTCCCTTTCCAACCTCTCCGCAGCTCTATCTATGATGTGGTTCATCTCCGGTCTGTTAAATTCTTGAAAATCAAAATGAGTTTCTCTAACGTAATCAGACGCATCATTGAGAAACGGATACTTTGCAAGATCGCCAGTTCCGATTTTTATCGACAATACTTGATAACATGAATAGTAGTGGCGAACTGGCATAAAAATTACATGCATGTCACAGAATTTTTATATCATAGGGATTTGGCTCAAGTTCATATTTGCAGCGCAAGGAGACTCCTAGTTTTAACTAGGGGAGGAATTGCTTCAAAAAAGCTAAATAATACTATTGAGTAATATTCTCAATGCTTCAGTCTCTAATGCTTAGGCTTGAAACAACTGATGCGGATAAGTCTAGATTATTGAAGACTATGAAAATGTACAACGAAGCATGTAACTTTGTAACAGAGAAAGCTTATTCCTTAAAGCTAGCCAATAAATACAAACTACATAAGGAAGTCTACCAAGAAACACGACGGAGGTTCGGATTAAGCAGTCAATTAGTTGTCAGAATAATTGGGAAGGTTGTAGAAGCATATAGAAGAGATAAAACAATCCAACCTAGCTTTAAACAATTTGGAGCTATTCAATATGACCAGAGAAATTCCAGAGTTATGATTGATAAAGTTTCAATCATGACATTGCAGGGAAGATTAAGGCTTGCTACTAGGATAGGAGAATATCAGAAAGCAAGGTTTGATAGAGTTCAAGGACAATGTGATCTTATCTACAGGAATGGTGTTTTCTATCTAATAGTGGTAGTTGATGCGCCAGACAAATCAGAGTATGATCCAATTGGTGTATTAGGTATAGACTTAGGAATTGAGAATATTGCTGTAGACTCTGATAGACAAATATTTGAAAGTAAGAAGGTAGAGAATACTAGACAGAGATATTCTAGATTAAGATCAACATTACAGCATGTAGCAACCAAATCAGCAAAGAGAAAGTTAAAGAAATTATCTGGTAAGGAGCGACGTTTCAAGAAAGACATCAACCATGTTATATCAAAAGCAATTATCTCAAAGGCTAAAGGCACAGCTAGGGCGATAGGTATTGAAAACCTGAAACATATCCGTTCTAGGGTAACTGTTAGACGTAGCCAGAGAGATAGACATTCAAAGTGGGCATTTGGAGAACTCAGGAATTTTGTAACATATAAAGCAAAACGTGAAGGTGTGCCATTGATGGTGGTTAATTCCAAGAATACTTCAAGGGAGTGTCCTGAGTGCCAGTATATAGACAAACGAAATAGAAAGACACAGAACCAGTTTGAATGTCTACAATGTGGATATAAGGAAATGGCAGATTATGTTGCAGCAGTAAATATTGCTGCTAGGGCTGCAGTCAAACAGCCTGTTGTAGGAGAGACTTTAATATCTACTTACAAGCCAACCGAATTTATTCGGTGGTAGTTGACATCAAAGAAAATGAATATCCGAGTAGGCTTCCATGTCTCTATTGCTGGGGGGATTTCAAATTCAATCGACAATGCATTAAAAATAGGATGTACTGCATTTCAAATATTTACCAGAAATCCTAGAGGTTGGGCTGCCAAACCA
>WJXE01000315.1 GCA_009665115.1 Nitrosopumilales archaeon | reverse complement strand
GTATTTATCTCAATTTCATTAAACGGATGACGAAATTCATATTTGGATATATTATATAATTTTCATCACTGACCAGGGCATTTTTCTTCCCTAATACTACCGATGCCCATTGCTTCCTACTTTTCGCTCTTCTGAGCGGAAATGTCATTCTATAAAAAGGATAATCTACCTTGTCAGGCAGGTATCCTATGAGCGGTAAATCGTGTTTAATTTGTCAAGCTGTTCTTTTTTTTAGTCTCATCCTTGCAATTTTAGCTCTGTATGGACTAGCATCGAATCCAATTGCTTTTTCTACGTTAAATTCTTTTACACCAAGAATGAGAATGGTTGGAATAACAAAGGTGTTGGTCTCGCTAATTTACAGAGGTACGAAGAGGCTATTGCATGCTATGATAAAGCGAGAGAGATACATCCTAACTATGTGGATGGTTGTAGAAACAAGGGTCTTGCTCTTGAAAGTCTAAAGAAGTACGAAGAAGCTATAGCGTAACGAATAGTTATGGTACAATGTGAGTTCCAGCAGTACCGTCTAATGACTCGGAAAGTCTTTTCAAATTTCCAATTACAGCCTCTTTCCCGCCATTTTCTATAAATGTTAAAGAGGCCCGAACTTTTGGACCCATATCACCTTCTGCTAAATCTGCTATCTTAAGTTTATTGATTTCATTGAGTCTTATCTTTGAAACAAGCTGTTGGTTACTCTTACCATAGTTGTCGTACAGACCATCTACATCTGTTAAAAGAATTAACTTTGTTGCACCAATAAGTGTTGCTAATCTTTCACTTGCAAGGTCCTTATCTATTACTGCATCTATCCCAGTTGAAGCTCCATTCTTCTCTATGACTGGTATACCCCCACCACCACATGCGATGACTAGGAATCCAGCATCGACCATTGTACGAATTGCCTTCGATTCAATGATCTGAAGGGGCATCGGAGATGGCACTACTCGCCTGAATCCTTTACCCTCGTATTCCTTTATAATCCAATCAGGTTGTTCATGCATTATCGAGGCAACTTGATCTTTATTGAAAAATGGACCAATAGGCTTTGTTGGATTTTGAAAGGCGGGATCATTCTTATCAACCTTAACTCTAGTTATCAACGTAATAACTTCCTTTTCCAACCCTCTTGCATTCAATATATTTTTTAACGATTGTTGAATCATATAGCCTATCCAACCTTGGGTTTGCGCTCCACATGCATCAATCGGAAAAGGGGGTGCATACTTCTTGGCGATCTCGTTTTTCAAAAGAATATATCCTATTTGTGGTCCATTTCCATGAGTTACTACTACCTTGTAGTCTTTTTGGACTAAATCTGCTATTTTACTTGCAGCAGGTTGAAAATTTGCATTCTGTTCTTCAAAGCTTCCACTTTGTCCACCTCGCAGTAAGGCATTTCCTCCCAATGCAACAACTAACGATTGGGGTGAGCTCAGAAAACATATTTGTCTGCTAGCTTATTTAAGCGTAGTTAATACCTTTCTTAAGGGTTTTCATATATCATAAAATTAAAACTTTTCTATTTATGCATTGGATGTGTTAAGCCTGATGATGAAAATATTGATGTGAGCTGCTATACTACTTCGCTGCCAACCGTTCCAGTTGCACCTGTCACTAGAATTGTTCTTTTTGCCATGTGTTAGTCCTCTCCAATCTAGCAGCTATAGAGAGTCTTCTTCTCTATCCAAAAACCCCTTCCGTAATACTTTCGCTACGGCGAAGGCTCTCTTCGCGTGGCTTACGCAGTATAGTAAACGACGACCTAACTTTTAGAAATTTCTTATATAGCAGTGGTTTGACATTTTGTCATTGGTAACTACGGCACCATCCTCACCGATTAAGCATACCGAGAAGACAGAAGTCTTAGATGGTGTTGAGAATACGACTAATACCATATTCCAATTCCTATGCAACGCAAGAAGCGGGATTAGTGCGTGTTCGCCTTATCCTACCCTACCTGTTATCATGGGGCCCGAATACGAGAGAGCTCTAGTTAACCTGAAAAATAGAGGTGTCAAAGTAAGACAGATTACCGAGATTACTAAGGAAAATGCTCGTTATTGTAAAGAGCAAGTAAAAAATATAGATGAGCTTCGTCATTTAGACGGAGTTAAAGCTAACTTCGCGGTAAGTGAAACTGAATATGTAGCTACATCGACTTTGAGGGACACACAACCAGTACCAGAAGTTATCTATAGCAACGTAAAGGACGTAGTAGAACAACAACAATATCTTTTTGAAACCCTATGGAAAAAGTCAACTTCAGCGGAAGAGAAGATTAGACAATTTGAAGAAGGTACAACACCGGAATATTTTGAAGTCTTTACAGATCGGGATCGTGAAGTGGTAAGCCAGATTCTTCTCGAGTTAGCAAAATCTATAAGGAAGGAGGCTCTAATCCTTCTTCCTAATGCCAGGGCAATGGTGAGGGTCGACCGCCTGGGATTTATTGGTTATATCATTGAGGCATCACAAAAGGGCGCAACCGTAAAGATAATCTGTCCTTTGTCTGACGAGAACTTAGAAATTCTCAAGAAAATCTCTGAGCAGGCACCAGCTGTCACAATTCTAAACGGAGATAATTGCTTATATGGTGTGTACATAATCGATAGTAAAAAGTTCTTAAGAGCAGAACTCAAAGATCCTAAAGCCGAAAAGTTTTCAGAAGCAATTGGCTTTACTGTCTATTCGAATAGCAAAGTTGGAGTTGATTCACTGAGATCTGTATTTGAACTGCTATGGAAAGAGCGTAAATTAAACGAAGATCTAAAAATCCATGATAAAATGCAGCAAGAGTTTATCAATATTGCAGCTCATGAACTA
>WJXE01000314.1 GCA_009665115.1 Nitrosopumilales archaeon | reverse complement strand
AAATGTGGGAGGATTACACGCAGCCCGTGCCATAGAAGTGTCCGTTCTTTATGACGCAAGTACCGCCTGCACTGCCGGAGATAGCAGTGTTGCCAGCTGGATTGGGGTTTGTGGTAGTAGCTGTATTTCGTCCTTCCGCGCTTTGTGTGCACACATTTGGGTTTCTAGGGGAGCATTTGAAAGCGGCCTTTGCAAAAGCTGACTGGACTGTCATAACAAGGGTCGTAGTGAACATAGCAGCCGTAAGAATACCAACAGCTAATATCGTTATTTTTTGTTGCATTTTATCCTAGAGTGGGAATCTACGATTTGAGTCTTCCAACAAATTATTCCCAAGCGAGTACGATGGAAAAATGTGAGGAATGTCAACACCTGCATCCGTTGACGAATTTGGCGAATGCTACAAGTGCAGTGAGTCCTCCTAAGACAATCCCAGCGAGCGTTAGCATTCTTCACGAGTCATTTAGATACACTATGGATAACACCCAAACCATCAGAGAAGGAAGGTAGTCTTATCTTAGATGGTTTACGTTTAGCTATTAATTCAGGGTTAAATGTCAAAGAACTGATATCGAAGGCTGTGGAACTAGCCAAATATCTTGACAAATTCGTTAAGTTGCCTCGTACAACGACCTGTAGGACGGAAATCTCATTAAAGAGTATATTATTTAACATTTTATTTATATAGGCAAAATTCATTATAAAATACGAAGTGGCGATAAGAAATCAGCGAAATGTCTTATTCTGACGAATACACAGAACAAATCTTGAAAACAGTGAATAAAGCTAGCTTTTTACTCTCGGAGCTTCATAGGAGTGGGCCATCATTCGGCGATACTATTCAAAGCATAATTTCTGCCTCAAGACTTGAAGAGCATTCTGAAGTTTCAAGGTTTGCTGAATTCGTTTATAGTATTGTTGAGGCATTAAATTCTGGGGGCTTAGATCCTAATAACGAGGACGTCAAGTCTGTAATAAGTTCCGCACTAGCAGAAATAATAGATATTATCAAAAATAATCGACATGCAGCTGATCCTAAAATTGAAGCAAGAATGAAAGTGATTCTTAGAAGCGCCAAAAGTGACGAACGCGATTATGTCTTCAATAAAATATTAAAGGTACTCTATGTTGACGAAGATAGATTTGCGCAATCCAATATTCAAAAAAATATAGACAAATCAATTCAGATTGAATCTTGTTTCTCGGGTGAGGCAGCACTTCAAAGATTAAAAACAAACAAGTTTGATGCGATATTATGTGATTTAAAATTGACAAATCCCGATATATCGAAGATATTCGCCGAGTACTCGGCTAAAATTCCGTTAATCGCTATTTCGACTTCTGACGATCCTAGACTGGTTCAGCTTGCAACAAAGACAGGAGCATTGGATTTCATTACGAAAAATGATACAGGAGTCAGACGGCTTCCAAAGTCACTCCATACTGTAACCACAGAATGGGTAAAGAGAAACAAGTTATCTAATATCAGTCAGCTCCTCGAAAATCCTAATTCACAAAAAATTTTGAAATACTTTGTAGAGTCAGACTCGACAATAAAGCAAAAAATCGATTGCGAGGTGATGTATGATTGGAAATCAAACGATGCGATAAAAGATATGAACGCCGTTTTGGAATCCTTGGTGAAAGCAGGATACATTATAAAAGAGCCAACAGAATTAATACTGTCTTGTCCCAAGTGCAACTCCCGTAATATCAGACTCCACTATTTATGCCAAAATTGTAACAACAGCGATTTTAATAAAGGTGACGTACTAGAACATAACAAATGCGGGTATTCTGGTCTTGAAGATAAATTCAAAGACGGAGACACCCTAGTTTGTCCTAAATGTAGAAAGCAATTAAAATTAATAGGTGTAGATTACTTTAAGGTAGAATCAGCATATACGTGTGCAAAGTGCAGTCATTTCTTTACGACACCGGAACTAAGATACAGCTGCAATGCCTGCGGTCATGACAATTTTAGAATTTCTGATGGAAAGTGGACAGAGCTATTTACCTATCGAATTAATCCAGATAAAATTACCAAGATTAAGCAGACCATAGTTTCCTTGTCACCAATAAAAAATTTTCTGGAAGAAAAGGGTTTTTTAATCGAGTCTAACGTAAACCCAAATTTGAAATATACAACAGCAACAAAATTTGATCTGGTGGCTCGAAATCAAGATCAAACTATCCTTCTTATTATCCTAGGATCTGATATTGAGGAGAACTTTTCTAAGATAGTTGATCTCGATACAGTTAGCAAAACTATGCCAGGAAGGATTTCTAAATATGCTGTAATATTCTCTGAACCAAGGGAAGTTACAAGGAGTCTACTCAAAAGATTCGGTATTGTTCCCATATTAGTAGAGAATGTTAATAATATACTCGAAAAATTTAAAGAAAAATACACTGAAAATGTGAAGTTAGAACTATTGTAATAGAGTATGATTGAGCCCATTGGTTTATTTCTACCAGTCGACACCCTTCCCCATTAGTGCTCTTATGAAAGCGTATAATCTAATATATGCGTAAAATGGTCTATAAACAAAGAGCATGAAAGGCAAAAGATAAATGTACTTGAGATCACTTTTAATTGGGGAGAAGATCCCTGCTGCTAATATAATGATTAGTTCAGATATAAAGTATACAAGAAATACAAGTATGAAAACAAATTCAATAGATTGTGTGAAATAAAAAAGTATCCATATCATGGATATGGTTCTAGCGAACAAAAGAATAATATCCATAAATATCATGTCAAATACTCCAAAGACAAACAAAAGGTCGTATTTTACATTTCGCGTAGTAATTATGTCACGATGCTTTAACAA
>WJXE01000313.1 GCA_009665115.1 Nitrosopumilales archaeon | reverse complement strand
GAGCAGGATCTATTCAAAAGGATAAGCCTTTTAGGGGATGTTATTGCCTATTCAGAGCAATTAGAAGGATCTTATATATTCGGACTATATGTTAAGGATATAGCACAAGATAAGATAGAGACAGTGACTGATTTACTAAAACCAGCAACGGTAGAAATTTTCTTTGCTGCCTTTAGACCACCAACAACCATGAAAATTCATAATTCTGATCTAGAGATTATGAAATGTTTGCTGTCAGATGCTAGAATGCGAGTTGAAGACATTGCTAAAGAAACTTCACTCTCGCCTAGAACCGTGACAAGAAGACTAGAAAAGATGAGAGAAAACCGTGTTTTACTATTTACTATTTCAAGAGACCTATCTTCCACACGATTAACCGGCTATATGGAATTTGATGTATTAATTAATGTTGAAATATCTAGACACCAGAGCATACTTGAAAAAATATACCGTGAATTGGAAGAATACTTGATCTTTATTCCAGATTGGTATCAGAGAGAAGTTATCGTCGCAGTATTCTTTTGTGCAAACATTTCTACAGCCAAGTTAATATTAAGAAGATTAGAATCTTATGATGGAGTTAAAAAAGTTGGGTCATTTATAAGATCCAGTGTAACAATTAATCAGGACTTGTTAAAGAGCGAGATTAACAAAAGAATAACAAGTAGTCAAAAGTATCTCTCGTCGTCGGCCGCTGCAGCAACAACAACAAAAGACTAGCTGTTTTTTATAGCCGTACAATAAAAATCAGACAAATATTACTAAAAGTATACCAAAAATATAGCTCGACTTGCACTATGCCTAAATCAATCTTATCTTTATAACTATGTATGAAGGAAATATCCGTATTTATTCGGACAGATGATCTTACACAAGTGACTGATATTTTACGGAAAGATAATGCTGGCGGTATAAGCTTCTATGAAATAAATGGTGCTGGCAGAGGCAAACGAGACGCTATACAAGAAATAGTAGAGGCATATACGACAGGGAGATCAATCATTACAGACTATGAAAAGAGAACAAAGGATGAAACAATTGTACCTGACTGGAGCTTTATCCGCCTCCAAACAAAGTTGGAGGTTTTTGCGAATTGACACATCCAACGTACGACAGGTTAACTAGAGCTAACGCGGTGCTGCTTCTCGTCGACCATCAGGTTGGTCTGATTGCTGGTTCGCGGTACCCAGAACCGCAAGACCTCCGAAAGAACGCAGTTGGACTCATGCGTGCGTCCAAGATTCTTGGTGTGCCAATAGTAGTAACTACTACGATGTCAAACGGAATGTTTGGACCCATCTTTCCAGAGTTAGCCGAGCTCTTGAAAGACCAAGAAATAATTGATCGAACAACAGTAAACCCCTTTGACGAACCTCGAATCACCTCCTCAATCAAAAGGACTGGTAGATCCAAAGTTATTGTTGCGGGCGTGAACACTGGAGTTTGCACCTGTTTCCCTGCAATTTCGGCTGTAGACTCTGGCTATGGTGCATATGCAGCTATTGATGCTTCAGGCGCTTTTGATGCAATAGAACAACAAACTGCAATGATCCGAATGACTCAGGCGGGAGTAATCGTAGCAGATCACAATGCAATTGTAGTCGAGATGCTAGCAAACAACGCGGATCCATTGGCGGCACAAGTGTACGCTGCAATAGGTCTGAGTCACTTTGTGTCTATGAGGGATATCTACAGCACAATAACGACACCTAAAATAGTTGCCCCTTCGTAACTATGGATGAGAAAAGTGAGTATAGCAAACACTCCTCTAGGGAAGTTACTGAGGTCATCAGCAGAAACATAGCGGCCGATCACGAAAAGGATTATGACGATTGGTTGCAGCGTTTTATGATATCGGAGAGGCAGTTTCCTGGGTATCTAGGAACGACGATAATTGCCCATGGAGGCAATATCTCTTCTGTGCGGTATGTTATTAATCGCTTCGCCGATCAGGCCTCTCTAGATGCATGGGAAAATTCAGAAGTAGCGCTTTCATTATTAGAAGAGGTCAGCAAATACTCTACTCGCCAGAACTTTACTGGTTTGGAGACATGGTTTAATCTGCCGAACTTGAAAACTATAGGAGCACCTCCCAAATGGAAAATGGCAATAGTTTCATTTATCGCGGCATACAGTATTAGTTTGGTAGCACATTCTATCCTTAGTATTTACTTAGGACAGCGGCCATTGCTTACTGAGATACTTATGACCATAATATTAGTGGTAGGTCTTACATACTTCGCAATGCCTCTCTTGAGTAGATTGCTTCGACGCTGGTTGTACCCGAGAGATTTATGACACGACACTCTACGATGAAACCTTGTTTTGAAGGATATATATCAAGCACAGGTTTATAGTCTCAATTGCAAATTACCAAGGAGAGAATTGATGCAAAAGGACTATTGGTATAACACTTTCGTCGAATACAGAAACCAAGTCATGCACAGAATTCTTTATCTTAAAATGTTAGAACCAGGAGATCGAAAAACTGCTTACTCATATCTCAAATATATCAGGACCGCCTTTCCCTGTAGTAGCCTCTCTTTTAGGATTTACTTCACCTATCTTTTTTGATAGTTCACCTACTTTCGGATTACTCAAAAGACGGCTAATTTCATCCAATTCTGAAGCAGACCTTAACACCACTCCTCTCTTTTTTGTGATAGAACCATACGTGTCAACTGGATTAATCTCGATTGCTATAGTTACAGGTCTTCCTTTAGTAGCGGGTAGTCTGAAGAGAAATGCACCAGGAATATTTGTAGCCTTCCTTTCCCAATTTCTTCCCTCATTGAGGAACTGTCTGAGCCTTTCATTTGCTTCTTCTGTCATGCTATGTTACTA
>WJXE01000312.1 GCA_009665115.1 Nitrosopumilales archaeon | reverse complement strand
AGTACATATACATTTTGATTTACGCCGGTATAGCATTATGGGATGATCAGATGTTTGGCAACGTAAATACAAATCCATCCTGTGAAGTTTGTAAAGTTAAATTAATTCCTGTTGATAATGGAGCATTTCTGTTCTGTAAAGAATGCGAAGAGACGACGGTAATCAGTAAAATCAAACAAGAAAAAAAACTTGTGAAAGCACGGTGTAACTCAAGGCAGAATGGGCCCAATAATAGCATCACAACCTAGACGATCAGTTTGGCTAATGCCATCTACTGGCGGTATTTACTGTGGATTTGTTAATCAAGTCTTTGTAAATGATTCGCCATAAGCAAAGTTATAGAGTCTACCTGCCTGCCAGTTAACCATGTTAAGACAGTTTCGCATATTATTGGGTATTATTTTCAGTTATTGAGGCCCTTGACAGATGATTCCGACAAGTATGTTCTTCCTCATCCTGATGGTAGCTAGGCACATATTACGGGCGGTGGTTGAGTACATATAAATTAAAACACACCACCTGCTATTTTAACGAGCAAAGCAGGTAGAATTATTGTTTTTTCGTAAGCTCTATTTCTTTACTTCAAAATAAAATTGGCTTGGTCAGTAATTACCTGCATGATATTAATAACAACCGTCCAATTATGGGATCAAAATAATTAAGGCTTGACATCTTTTTATTGAGCATAATAAAACTAAAATAAAATAAAATAAAAAAGAAGAATTTATCCAGCAACAGATTGGTTCTTTAGAAGTGATTCTTCTATGAATTTTTGATATGCTTCTTTGGGAGCTGCACCTACGGTTCTTGCGATTTCTTTTCCAGCTTTGAATAGTAATAGAGAAGGAATCGAGCGTACACCATATCTCATTGCAATTTCTTGATTTTCATCAACATTTAGTTTAGCTACTTTTATTTTATCGCTCATGGTTTGTGACAGTTGCTCTACTACTGGACCAACCATCCTGCATGGTCCGCACCATTCAGCCCAAAAATCAACGAGGACAGGTAAATCTGATTTTGTTACATCTATGTCCCATGAATTGCTTGTCACATGAATTATATCTTATCACCTAAGTGGCTATAGCATAGTAACTACATATAAATTAATTAGTTGCCGTCTGAATAGAAATAACATATCGAAATTGCTAATATTGTGGCTGTTTTACTAGCCATATTGAGGTAGGTTTTAATAATCTTACGGTATCAAGACGGCTAAATTATTAACTGAACACTTTGCCAACCTGAACTTCAGCAATATCCCTGCTATATACTTGCTCGAACTGTCTTGGTTTTGCATCTTTGAACACATCCTTACTACAATATTTCATAGAGTATGCAGCCATAATATCAAGAATAGGTTGCAATGCTAACCCCTTATCAGTAAGATAGTATTCTATCCTCACAGGTTTTTCATGTGGGTACACTTTACGTTTTATCAAACCATCCTTTTCCATTTCTCTCAACCTTGCAGATAGAGTTTTTGGATTACTCTCTTCAATAGAGTTTAATAATTGGTTAAACCTGCTCTGCTTTCCATTTATCATATTTCTTAGAATCAGAATTGTAAATTTCTTGCCAATAATTTTGAATGTATTGTTTATAGGACAGCGTTTCATTTCGATATTACAATTTGACGGATTTATTAGTTGGCTAGTGGTAGTCGTTCCTGCACTAGTAGTGTTTGGGTTTGACGGCATATATCAACCATTATTGCTACGTCTAATTTTAAATAGTTACCCTTCTATAGTTAGTTAGGAAAATACTTACAAGTTGGTAATCTGCTATCCATAACGTAACTTCACTGATTATACGTAACATGTACGCAATATGTAGATTAGTAAATGACCGTGTATTACATCTATTTCTTTATGAACCACTTGGCTTTGGGTGCTGTCTTAAGATTTAATCACAAGGAAAAATACTTGTCAGTGTGCCTACATGGTGCCGCATAGAGATTGATTCTTTTTAAAACATTGTAGATGAATATAACGGTTAATCAGGTGTTATTGCTATATGTTATAATGATGTCGAGCGTAAGCAATTGTAGATCGATATTAACGGAACTGACGATAGTCATGGTTGTCATTTATGAAAAATAGGAAGAACGGGTCAAGTAATTGTAATGGTGTAGTGATGTCCATTAAGCAGTAGGGTATTCAAAAAAAGGCTCTGGATAATGGCGAGAATATCGTGCTAAAAACGGCTAATGTTACCCTAAAACCCGAAGCTCTTTTGCGTCGGCCTTGAATCCTATCTTTGCATGAGCTCCATCACAATACGGTTTACTGTTAGATGCACCGCATCTACACATCGCTGCAAACACGTTACCATCTACCACTATTAAGTTAGGCCCATTCTCAGTGCATTTTATTTCGACTTTTGTCATAATTCGTACACAACTAGTAATGTATATAAAGAAACCTGTTAGCTACGACGAACAATCATTTAGGTGACTTTTGTGTTTTCGTGTATTTCAACAGTCTAAGCTGCGGTGTAGATTAAGTATAAGAAGATTGAATTCTCCTTGGTCGGCGTTTCCTCAAGCGCTTCAACTTCTGAAGATCGTCCTGCAATTCTAAGATCATACCAGATAGATTTCAATCTCAAAAGTGCTGCACAGTAAAGATCGAGCATACTTCGGCTCTGACGAACCCAGTATTTCTAACACTCAATACCATAAACTGCTTAATGTGAACTTATAGGAGATAATTATTGAGGCACCGATACGGAGACAGACAAAGACGCATCGCATTTCTTACGCCCAGATCTCCAACGGGTTAGACACCGAGTCTTCCAAGACAAAATATCAAAAACATTTCTGCTGTCCACCTTCCAACCTCAATTGCAACAATCTCCTCATCTGTCATTTCGGGTAATACTGATAAATTTACTCTTCCATCTATGATTCTTGCCGAAAAGATCTTTTATGGATTCTATTTTTTTTTACTCGATAATCCAATTGAAGATTTAAAAATCGAATCAGGAGTTGAAAGTATCTGTTGAGGTAAAAGAGAAGCATTATCATAATATTTGATAAACCTGCTGTTGATAGTGTTGGCAGCACTTCCCGCAAGTTGTAACATGAACGCTCACATTAATTCAGGGTAAATTTGAAGTTGTTCCAAACTTAAAATTGCTTTCCGTGAGAAGGGATGGGCAAGGTCTTTAGTGACAATAATTTCACTATTGCCGTCGGAGTTAGGTTTGTAGTTCACATTATTGGCCGTAACGCTTCATACATTCGTACCTCACTCAGAAGATCCTCATGGCATACACATTGAGTTTTTAGT
>WJXE01000311.1 GCA_009665115.1 Nitrosopumilales archaeon | reverse complement strand
GATAAATCAGACAGAAAGATATTTGATCAAATGTTTTCGATAGTTCATCTGTATAATTCAGCTTCCTCTTATGCCGCGAAGCCTATAAGGATACAGCCAATTTTGATGTCCATAATATTTCATCACTATAAGCAACTTGCAAAGCTATCAAAAGAAATTAAAAAAAGAAAAGGAACTACTGAACTAGAGCAGATATAATGAATACAAGTCTGTCGAAAGGTTATCAATGAAAGAAGCAGGAGAGAATTCCGAATAGGTTGTTTATATTGGAATTATCCAGGTCGATATATAAGAGCATCAAGTGAAGCCTATTAACATTTTATAACGCGATATCTCAACATGATGCATGAAATGACACCAATAAAGTCTCGGTATAGATGTCCTAGATGTAATTCTTATAACTCGGTCAATGTAGACAAAATTTTTGATGGACGATTATTGTTTTGTTGTTCAAAATGTAATATCTGTGCATTAGTACCGAAAGATACTGATGCCGACGGTCCTGATTCAGCATATCTTGAATTCCTAGATCTGTACGATAATGGGCGTATTGCCAATAGTGTTGATTTGAACACAATAATGCAGCAGGAAAGAATCCTAAGACCATCATCAGAAATCAAGGCGTTACTCGAAAAAGGTAACAAAGGAACAACAAACAAGTTACTCAAGGAGGTGTTATCTTCTCAGAAGGATTATGTGGTAGAATATAGACTAATTCAAGATTCAGATAGTAAACTAACAAGTCCAGTCAATGAACTTCCTGTAGATGACAAGATTATCTCTGTACTATCCAGAAAAGGCATCAAGCAAGTTTATGAATTTCAGGAAGAATCTATTAAGAGAATTCTGCTTGGAACAGACACAGTTATAGTGGCACCAACAGCATCAGGTAAAACAGAAGCATTCTGTATCCCAATACTACAAAGGATATCAGAACGTTTGCATTCCCATTTGCCATATTTACGTGCTAATTCAACAACAACGACAGGAAGTCAAATATCAGCGATATTCTTGTACCCTACTAAGGCACTCTCAAGAGATCAACTTCCAAAAATAAGAGAACTTGCAGAAAGTGTCGGGATACATGTTGGGATATTTGATGGAGATACATCACTTCATGAAAGGAATATGATATTATCAACTACTCCCGAGATAATCATTACAAATTTCGATGTTCTTCATTACCATCTTTGGCACAGGACAAAATTTTCATATTTACTTAGAACTTGTCAATTTTTGGTTGTTGATGAAGCTCATACTTATACAGGGGTGTTTGGAGCAAATGTTCACTACATTGTAAAGAGGCTTGAGAGGTTGTGTAAGAATAAGTTGCAAATAATAGCTGCCTCAGCAACACTACCAAACGCCGGTCAATTCTGTAGAACACTTTTTGGCAGAGAAATCGAGGTTATCCGAGGCGAAGGCAGAAAGGGAAAGATTAATTTTGTGATGTTATTTCCATCTTTGCATTCCTATAGATCGTTGGTTCTGGACCTAGTTAAGCGAACTACAGGGCTAGGTCATAAAACAATTGCATTTAGCAATTCACATCTTGGGTCAGAACTTTTATCATTTTACTTATCTAGGCAAGGAATAAAAATTAAAGTGCACAGAGCTGGACTTTTACCTTCGGTGCGGAAAGCAGTTGAGCAGTCATTTAAGGACGGTAAATTGATGGCAATTTCTGCGACACCGACTTTAGAGCTTGGAATTGATATTGGTGATGTTGATGCTATTGTGTCGGGGATTGTACCAATAAACAGACTGACGCAGCGATTCGGTAGAGCTGCAAGACGAGGCCAAGAAGGTTACGCTTTTTTAGCACTAGGGAATGATCCCATTAGCCAGTATTACAGCTCACATCCTGATGACTACTTCGCAGACCAAGAACAGGTATATACTGACCCTTCAAATCCGTTCGTGCAGGAATATCAAATCCTTGCAATGGCTTGTGATAAACCGATTTCCAAGTCTGAGTTGTATACTAATACCAATAACAAAGTTATCAGCAATATTATTCAGAAACTGATCTCACAAGGTCTGATCAGCCAATCAAGTGATGAAAATTTTTTTGTGCCTAACTTTAAGAAAGCTTATGAGATATTAAATGAGTACAGCATCAGAGGGATTGGTAATACTGTAGATATTTTATTCAATAAGAAAGTAGTCGGAGAGCGTTCACTCCCACAAGCAATTGAAGAGCTTCATGAAAATGCCATATATTTTTTATCGGGTAAGAGATATCAAGTAAAGAAATTGCAATATGATCCTCAATCTACAGAACAACCGTATTATGCAGAGCTTATTTCTATTCCAACTGATTATCCATATTATACGAGAGCGATGGTCGGTGAATGGCCAAATATTGTTGAAATCTACGAACAAAAAATGGTATTTGGAATAGAAGTAAAATACTGTTCTTTAAAAATTCAGAAGAAAGTCGTGGGATATACTAACATTGAAATCGGACAGGAAGTCACACAGGGAAGGAAGGTCATGTTCTCAGAGCCTATTGAATTTGAATTTATTACGAAAGGATTTGTATTCAGAGCACCTAGACCATTGGATATTCTCAAGCATGCAAATGATGAAGATTATGTGGAAATGAGTGGATATCATGCATCAGAGCATGTCCTCATAGAGGGAAGCGGTATGATAACAGGTGGAGCTTCACAAGATATGGGAGGAGTATCTCTTGGCTCTTCTGGTCTGATTTTCATCCATGATGGTAGTATTGGTGGTAATGGAGCGAGTAAGGCTCTATATGATAGATTTGATGCGGCTATAAGTAGAGCCTTGAAAATACTCATGGAATGCCCATGTAAAAGCGAAAGTGGCTGTCCTAGATG
>WJXE01000032.1 GCA_009665115.1 Nitrosopumilales archaeon | reverse complement strand
TGAGGACCATCCTCCATCGTATGAACCGAAATTACACAGCGAATTTTGCCCCATGGTCATAGGAGGTGCGGGTTCTACAGACTTGTATAAAGGATTTAGAACCAACGTATTATTTGTTATGCAGTCAGGCGCAATAATACCAGAAGATATTCGTTTAGAACAACCGCCGGTATACGCCAACCATCTTATCCAGACTTCCGGCATTATACATATGTCTAGTAGCGAGCATAATTTTGCTTCATTACATAATAATTTTGGAAATCTTGTTAAAGCTATCAACAAAAGTAAAGTTGCTAGAGATTAAAAGGAAGCTTAGAAATTTTGATTGCCACACAAATAGGAGATAAGGCAACAGCGGCGCTTACATATACTGAAAAAGGACAATCAGACGAATGCGACTATAGGGGGATAGGCTGCAGCGGATGTATAGTAACGTGTTCTTAAAACCATTTTTTGATAATGAGAAGAATATAAGCATGAATAAATTTGCAAAAGTAGGATATTTTATGTTAAGCTATTGATTGAATATGAAATCGATCAAACGTTAGGCGGTGAACCACAAATTTGGTTCATACCAAATACATCTGCCGGCTGGTACGGCATAGACATCAATTTATAGACATGGATTTCTGGCAATTAGTGCATGATCTTAAAAATGATATCAATCCGATTCATAAATTAAAGCAGCTTTGCAGCAATTAGATAGTAGACAAGTTCTTCCAGATCAACTAGTAATATCGTTGGTTCTGCGTAAAAACCCGGAAGATTATAGTCAGATTTGCAAAAAATCCAACCTAGGTGGTAAACCTAGGCTACGAAAGGAGATATCCTTGCGTATTACAAATGTCATAAACTGAATTTGTTCATGATCCTTTAATGAATAAGGATATGTCGAGAGCAGTGCACGAGTCTGACAATGCAGATAGAACTAATCTAAAAATAAGGGAAAGCAGTACTAGCTTTTCTTAATACTGCTACTGAAGTTGGGCTTATCCATTCATTACATTCCACCAAAATGCTTTAGGAAACCCGGATGCGTAAATGTACCACCTCGAGGATGAACGAACATACCTTGTTCTCCCCCTCGACCAAGTAGTTGATTTCCAAAAGGCACTTGTTGCGATGACAAAACCTTTCCGTTTCCAGCATCTACTATAACTCTATGGATGTTATTGCTAGCATCTACAACATGCAGTGTGTATACTAGAGATCCATTCACTATTCCTAAGCGAGCAGAAATAGCATGTGAATTAGTACCTATTGATTTTTCAGCATTCGTAGCAGCTGTACTTAGACTAGCGTTCGCTTTAGATTGCAAGATTTGCGACAGTTTTGGGAATATTTGTACTGAACCTGTCAGGTTTCTCAAGGGAACAGCACCTGCACTAGTAGTACTGTTTTGGTTTTGGGCACTTGCTTCTTGCTGCGTATATGTGGCGACCAAAATTCCACTCGTTATTGACGCAGTTACAGCTAATACCGCAATTATCAACAAGTTTCTGTTTTTAGTTATCATTTCTTTTTTTGTTTCACCTCTTAATTAAGAACAAAGTAAGAGGATTGAATTAAAACATGCTTAACCAAGTGAGTTAACATTGTTAATTCACAAGGTTAATCAAGTCGTTAATATTCCTTAGATGAAATAGCATACATGGATGTAAACAACATTCTGAGATGTGTGATAAGTATTGTCTTTACAAGTAGCAAAAATTAAAGGAATACCTATTAGGTTACATTTTACATTAGTCATTGTCTCTTTTCTGATAGCTTGGGCTCTCGCAACAATGCTGATGCCTGAAATCTATCCTGGCTTGAATATTTCTGTATATTGGATTATGGGTATCATAGGTGCAATCATTCTTCTTGTATCAGTACTTTTGCATGAACTAGCACACTCCATCGTTGCACTAAGATATGGACTTGAAGTACGTGAAATAATCCTCTTTATTTTTGGAGGAGTATCTGTGATTGAAGATCAAGACGAAGAAGCCTCTAAAGATTTCCGTAAAGAGTTTAAAATTGCTGTTGTGGGTCCTATAACAAGTTTTGTTATTGCTGCTATATTAGCAACATCATTATGGCTACTGATTTATGTGACCACAGGATCGAACAATAATAATATTAATAATACTGATAATATACCAGCGATTATCGTAGCAGGTATACTCCAATATGGTGCACTTGTCAACGTATTACTTGGTGGAATTAACCTCATACCTGCGTTTCCTTCAGATGGTGGGAGGATACTCAGATCAGCTCTTCTCAGATCGAAACGCGATTACGATAAATCTACAAAAATCACAGCAAGAATTGGAATAGCTATATCCTATGGATTCATGGGGTTCGGCTTCCTCATCACAATTTCTGGGTCATTTATCAGTGGAATATGGCTGTTGCTTGTAGGATGGTTCTTAAATAGTGGTGCTCGGTCATATTTAGCGCAACATCAACTGACATCTATTTTATCTGGCGTTAGTCTCACCGGTATCATGAATACGCAGATTATAGCAGTAAGAAAGGATATGCTTATAACTCATCTAATACATGATTGCTTAAGTGTATCTGCGAAGGACTCATTTCCAGTAATAGATGATTATGGTCATCTAGTTGGTATGGTTGCGTCCAAAGATGCATGGAGGGTGCCAGAACACAGAAGAAGTTTGGTGCATGTAATGGATATTATGATCCAAAAGTCATATTTGATAATCATGCATACTGACGGCACAGCGGATGATGGACTAAAATATATGAGTAGAAAACGCATGGATACAGTGTTTATTTGCGATCAAGAAGGAAAGCTAACTGGTTTGGTTAGTAAGATGGATATCATGAACGCAGCCGGTAAAAGAAAAGACTACGCCGAAGGAATAGGGAAACTTTCACGTCATAAGTCGTGGAAATAGAGTGAAATGAATTATAACAATCAAGCTAGAGAGGATCGATGGATCAAATGCTGAATTTCGTACCCAGGTTGTTAAACCATCTTGGCCAAATGTAATGCAATAGATCTGCACTACGACAAGAAAAATAAGGTAATTAGCAGTCTCAAATGAACCGTCAACAGCTGTTGCAGTATGAGGTGCTACGCCTTTGTCAGTCCAACTTACTCGAGCCGTTCAAAACGCTGACAGGGTTTGGTTGATAGTATATCTTAATTCGCTGTGAAGCTGCTCCCTGCGGTATCGATATTTCAATATTAGAGGATGAGCCCTAGGCTAGTAGTACTACTATTAAGACTTGTTTTCAAGAAGATTTGTCTATTCTGCAGTCTACCGTCGTGCCAAATAATATAGACGTTACTTGCGTTTGTGGATATGTAGCTTAGATTTTATACTTTTTTAACTCAGCAATATTTGATCTCAGGAACACCTCAGCACCATTAAACCCTTCGACCTCAGATTTTGGTATCCTGTATTCACCACGTGCGCCCTCAGTTATGAGTACTATGGCATCTGTCTCTATGGCGTCAACATTTCCCACATCGGCCCGATCTTTCGATCTGACATTCTTATGGACAATTGCTTCCCAATCAACTACTGGTGAATCTGACATCTTAGTGTTACATATGAATATCAAGCATATATGAGTTTGGTCTTGTATTTCTTATGACGCATCAACTATAACAAATACGGTCAGCTGCAGTTCAGCAACACCCTCAGATGTTTACAATAATGAGCAACGATAACACTAACTGGCTTCAAGATATTCTTTCAACGCCACTGCATTGTTAAATCTTTCTTCTTTTGCACCATACAGCAGGGTTATTGATCCTTGTCTTGCTTTATCAAGTATAGTCTTAACGGATTCGGTGTTTTTATCTAATTCGTTAAAATATCGACGTCTAAATTCATCCCATTTCTTTTCATCATGCCCAAACCACACTCTTAATGAATTACTTGGTGCGATGTCTTTTTGCCACAAATCCACCTTTACCTTATCTTTGCTTAAACCACGAGGCCAAAATCTATCTACTAATATCCTAAAACCCTCACTTCCTTTTGGATAATCATATATCCTTTCAATTTTTATCGTCTGAAAACCTCTCTTAGAATTGAATTGTTTTGCTAAACATAAAAGGCTTGTTAAATGTGCCTTGCTGGCCAGAACTATGTTAAATATTTACATATGAAATTACATTGACGAAATATATTGCGATTGCGAGAATATAATCTATTTCTTCGTGTGTCTGTCCATAATTACGACTCTTAATGATTAATACTTCAAGATAAATAGTATTCTTGAAATGCAACTGATTTTATGGACCGTATGTTAACTAACCATACAAATCTTCTGCTCTTTTCAGACGTCCTTCCTCTATGCCGAATGCTTCCCTCAGTGGTTTTAATGTATCCTTAATCCTCTCATTTAACTCGGTTTTGAATCGATCCATTTCTTCTTTTGTTGCGTTTTTCTCTATTATTAGATTCTCCAAGTCGTTAAGTGATGTCATTGTTATATCAACCAATGAATACACAAACATTAGTTGAGTGTTCAAGTTAGATAGTAAAAGGTTTGTGTTTCGCAGATCTGTCTGTTTTAGCTCCTCAGCACTGTCGACTCGTTTATCTGCAAGCTCTGCATGTTTCGCAGAGTGTTGTCTGAGAAGCCTGACAAACGAAATCGCATTTCCTGGAATTAGTGGTTTGCTCATTTTCTTTCCCCTTTTATTTCAGTTTCACTTACTTCGAACCAGGTATTTATTGCTTGAAGTATGATTTCTGTAAAGTTGCCATCTTGCAAGTGTAACGTGCACACTTCGTCCAAACACGGTTGATACGACGAATAGTTTTACATAAAAGGCTACAGACGAGAAATGGCTGAGTTGCTACATAGAGACCGTATCAATACAGATCAATCCAATAAGCACACATCCTTAATCAGATCGATATGACCGTTCTAATTTTTAAATAATTGTACCCTGGGTTACGAAATTAGGGGCTATTATATATATTTTTCATTAATCATTTAAGAAGTTTGTATTTTATTTAATCTTCAGAATCTATACAAAAAATACATTTATAGATTTATTTGGTTTTACTTATTATTTATTGTCAATTCCATCTGCAACTATAGAAAAAACAGAAGTTTTGCATAATAGTACAGACATAACCAAGGCATTAATGGGATTTTATGCTAAAATAAATAGCAGATATGACTATTATGGGGTTACGTCTAAACTTACACTATTAACAACAGAATTTTGTACAATCAATAGAACATTACTTGACCTCAAGAATGAAGGTGTTAGATTAAGACATATCACTGAAATTAGAAAGGATAATATCTCTTACTGCAAACAAGTAATGAAAATTGCAGAGCTTCGTCATTTAGATGGTGTTAAAGGCAAAATTGAAGTGTGTGATACAGAACTTATACTCACTATAACGCCCGATGAAGAATCACATGTAATCCCTCAAGTTATTCACAGTAATGTAAAACAATTAGTAGACCAACAGAAGCATCTGTTTGAAATTCTCTGGAAAAAGGCAATTCCAGCTGAACAGAAAATAAGAGAGATAGAGGAAGGGATAGAACCCGTGGAGACTAAAGTAGTAGAAGATTATGAAGAAATTCTTAATCATCTAAAGTATAGAATAGAACGTGCCTCTCAGCGCTCTGTTTGTTCATCGATTGGTGGCTGCAACTAGTCTATAACAACTTCTTTCACTCATATAAAAAAATGCTAGATAGACATAGAAATAAAGGAAGTGGAAGAGAACAAGGTAGTAGTAGTACAGTAAGATGGGTTACTATCATCGACAAAGAAAGTGTAGATTTGGTTAAAAACTTTTTAGACGCGGGGATACAAATGAGACACGTCAGATATCTACCACCAATCAATTTCGCTGTTGATAATAAATACTTCGATGCCACTATAGAGAAAATGGAAGGAGGTAAAATAATGCATAGCCTTTTATCTAGTAATGATTCTGTCTACGTCAATCATTATTCTTCGTTGTTTGAACAATTATGGGATAATGGAATTGATGCTGTAACTAGAATAAGGGATATTGAAGAAGGCATCGACTTGGCAAATATAGAGATTATTCAAAACCCCCAAGAGGGAATAAAACGTGCCTGGAATCTAATAAGAACTGCAAAGGAAGAAGCATTGATAATGTTTTCAACACCAAACGCTTTTCGTAGACAAGTGCACATGGGAGTATTATGGCTATTGAACGAAACAGCCAAAGAACATCCTGATGCAAAAATCAAAATACTCATTCCTACTGACGCACAAATTACGAAAACAATAAAGGAAGCAAAGTTGGAATCTCCACAGATTGATTTTAGAATTTATGAACATGGCCTTATTATTAGAATCACAATTGTGATAGTTGACAAAAAAGAATGCATGATAGTAGAATCAAAGGATGATACAAAAGATAGTTCATACAATGCAGCAGGGTTGTCAACATACTCTAGTAGTAAGTCGATTGTTATGTCATATACTTCGATATTCGAAAGCCTTTGGAAGCAGACTGAATTATACCAACAGGTTAAAGAAGCAAATGAACGGCTTGCTTCAGCTAATGAACAATTAAAGCTTCAGGATAGAACACAGAAAGAATTTATCAATGTGCAGCTCATGAGTTACGTACTCCCATTCAGCCGATACTCGGATTAATGGACGTTCTCCGAACAAAAATAAAAGATGTTGAACAACAGCAACTCATAGAATCAACCATTAGAAATGCGAAAAGATTGAAGAATCTGTCAGATGACATTATAGAAGTTACGCAAATCGAAGGCCAAACACTTAGACTACATAAAGAAAGATTCAATATTATTTATGTAATAACCGAGACTCTAGAAGACTTGAATAATCAAATTGAGAATAAGAAAGTAAGACTCGTACATGATGCTAAAGATGATATTATTTTTATTGAAGCAGACAAACCAAGAATAACCCAAGTTCTTTATAATCTACTAAGGAATGCTGTCAAATTTACTGAAGAGGGAACTATATCAGTCAATGTACAAAAGCCGCTACAAGAGGATCTTATCGTTAGCGTAAAGGATGCTGGTACTGGCATAGACCTAGGAATATTTCCAAGGTTATTTGAAAAATTTGCATCTAAATCGTTCCAAGGACTTGGACTAGGATTGTTTATTTCAAAAAGTATTGTAGAAGCACATGGGGGCAGAATTTGGGCTGAGAATAATCCTAACGCTAAAGGGGCTACATTCACTTTACCAATAGCTCACTTGGATCGTTAGATACCATTAGTCTACGAGTAATACTAAAGTCGATACAAGTAAGTATCATTTTTGGGAGCGATCCTTCAATATTTCCCAATATTTCACGAATAGAGACGTTGCAACGCCATCTGAGTAATATGTTTGGCTATCAAATTAAGAGTATAGAAGAGAGACGTCCAAAGCATGGGTCGGAGGTAACTGGCTTGTCAATCGTATTTGTGATAAAGTATTCTTTTCAAATAATCCTTTTAACAATACGCACTTTGAAGATGAGTATTCTTCTGCTATGAATATTGTTGAGAATAAGTGTTTATATGGTACACTAATCTACGAGACAATCGTGTTTTCGACTGTGTGACTATTTTTTTTCCTTGCTACCAAACTTTTTGGATGGTAGTCATTATGGTTTTACCTCTAGGATTTCTCTACAAAACATATGAACATTTTTCTGTCCAGGCAGGAGCATTAAACTTAAATAATTGACGTCAACATCTCTATTATTATGCCAAGAGTTATTCATTTTGAAATAGTTGCAGATAAACCCGAAAGAGCAATGAAATTCTACAAAGAAGTTTTCGGTTGGGAGTTCAATAAATGGAACGGTCCTCAAGAATACTGGTTTGTAAAAACAGGAGAAGACAGCCAGCCAGGCATAAACGGAGGACTTACTCCTAAAATGAATCAAGAGAGTGGTGATACCAGTGGCAGAGTGACAAATACGATTGATGTACCTTCTATAGATGATTTCTCTAAGAAAATTTCCACGGAAGGAGGCAAAGTTGTGAGGCCCAAAATGGCCATTCCAGGCATTGGATACTTGGCGATATGTGAGGACACCGAAGGAACTTCGTTTGGTATTATCCAAAACGACCGAAATGCCAAGTAGATAGATACAACGAGTTGCTTTACATGCGCTATGCGCTAGCCTCTTCTAAGAAGACAACAGCAACACCAACGGAAATATGTCTTTAGGCGGTATGATTTTTGGAGAAGACTGGGATTCAATGTTACCAGAGCTTCTAAGGAAGAAGCTAAGAAAATATTTGATTTATTTGCGGGTGAAGGTGCACTCTTTAGATTATCGCCAATCGTTGTTCCACTTGTCCGGGAAGCCCTTTAAAACCGCTTTTTACTTTCAGTTTTCTGGCCTTCAACTCGAAGGGCTTAATTGTCTTTACCAGTCAGTCCTTCTGTATTTTCGTACTACTTCTCCGGGATCTCCTAATACAGCGTAGTTAACAACGCAGAAAGTTTAGCCGCATAAATAAACGATATTTAATATGTGTCCACCAAGGATTCATTTAGAGGAATAGCCGTAGCCAGATTGCGCCTTTGCTTTTTATTTGTACCAAATTAATTTCTTACTAGCTTGACATTCTTAATTCATTCTAGATTTGCAACCAATGGTATTACACTCGATTTTTGGTTTGTCTGATAAATTATACACGATAATTCAGAAGTTGGAAACTGCTCTTCTGAGTTCAGGTTTGCTACACTGTAAAAACTAATGATGGAAAAGACCTCTAGAATAGAAGCGATTAGCATAGCTTTGCAATGAGTATTTTTTGATTTCTCGATGCTGAAGGTTTTCGTTCCACGACGAGAAAAAACTACAGATACATTAGAAGAAATCAAATACTTTGACCTAACAAAATCATAACTCTAGTGATATGCAATCAGGATTGACAAATTCTCTCCAAAGAAATTCACTAAACCTTGCAGCCCAATAACTACTGCCAATCCCGACGAATATCGTTCTTATCTTAGTGGAATCAATGGATTATAATGCAGATGGCAGAGGTAAATCTAGTATTCTTTTCCATTCGCCTATTTGATTTAATATATTTGCCTCATAAAGCAATATCATAACGTATTCGTGTGATCGATTTAATAGATCGTTTGATTATATCTTGCCATCTATTACGAACGGATGACAAGCCATAAAGATATCTTATAATATGACATAATGTCTAGATGCAGTCTCAGTACCGGCAGCAAATATTAAAAGTTAACCTGAAACTCGCTTATATTTCACGAAGGAAATAGTGAAAGAACGGACGGAGCATAAGTTAGTGGTGGCCTGCCTAGCCTTTAACTGCAAGCAGATAGAATGTATTACATTAATTTACAATCCATACAAGTCTTGATATAAATTAAAATAGTTGAATAGGATATCACAAAACTTGTGCCAAGATTTCTTGATGTGCATCCGATGAAAGGTCTTGATGAGGATATTTTGAAGAAACTCCAGGACTCGCCACTAGATGAGTTCAGTGTCAAACATCTAAATATACTCTACAACCCCGAGGCTGACAAATGCTTCTGTTTGCTCGAAGCGCCAACTAAAGAGGCTGTCGAGAAACATCATGAAAAAATTGGTATCAAATGCGAGTGGATTACGGAAGTAAAGACAACCGCTTAAAATACATTCCAATCTATTATTGAATATTACAAGGTCTGTGGGGTTGGGAGAGTCTTTCGAGTAGATAGGGGAGTTGATTGAATTGAATAAGAATCGATTAAAAGAATACCTCTTATTTAACAGAAATATTCTTATTGCTTTTACTGCTGCATTCCTCACTAGCGCTGGAACTAGCCAGGCGATAGCAAAATTCACGTCGCCGCTTTTCAATTCTTTAATCTCTTTAGTTGCTGACGTCAGCGTATTCCTCACGATATTTGGTATTCTATTCTATCTTGATAACAAACACAGATTTGTGAATGAGCAAACTCAGGCGAGAGATTCTTCAAGAGTAAAGTGGGTTCTAATAAAACTAGCATCAACACTTTCAGTTGCTGAGATCGAATACAATACCGTAAAACCCGCTATTCACTTTTGGCTCCTGACTCTGCATTATCAACCATTCGTTGCTTCAACCATTGCAAGTTTTATTACTATAATAGGATACATTGCTGTTGCGGACTCTATGGCATATCTCACTCGTTTATTTAAAAAACCATAGTATGGACTTTAGAGATGTTGAAAATGATAATGAAGATAAATAAAAATAGTTGAGTTAGTAGTGGAATATGGTGACAATTGCTCCTAAGTGGCCTTTTACTTATCAAATAGTGAAGAATCGCAAGAAATGATTCAAGTTGTTGACAGAATTCCAGACAACTTATTGGTAAAATGGTTCCAGGTGCTATCGCACCAGAGAAATAAACGGAACAAATCATAAAAAGATAAAGTTTTACGGGAAAGGAAAGAATAACATATACTCCTACCACTAGATGGACGAAAGTCGAATCGCAAGATGCATCTGAATGAATTTGTTGCAATAGGCGTATTTGTAATTGTATTCTTTCTCATCGTAGAAAGAAGGAGATTGAATAATATTCCAATTTGGACTTCAATGCTAATTGGAGCAGCCGTTATGATCGGGCTTCAAGTCATAAGCCTTGAAGATGCTTTTAAAGCAATCAATCTTGATGTAATTATATTTCTTTTTGGAATGTTCAGCATAGTTTCTGCGCTTGACAAGTCAGGAGTTCTTAAGTTTGTGGCAGTAAAGATGTTATCTAAAGCAGGCAATGATCTAAATTCGATACTTCTCGTGTTTGTTATTGGTTTTGGTATAATTTCTGCGTTTTTGGTAAATGATACCATTGCTTTACTTGGCATTCCACTTATAGTACACATTTCAAGACAAATCAGTATTAGACCGACTGTTCTCTTTATTGCACTTGCCTTTGGAATTAGTATAGGAAGTGTAATGACTCCAATAGGAAATCCTCAGAATCTGTTGATTGCCATCAAAAGTAATATTCCTCTACCATTTTTAACGTTTCTTAGATGGCTTTTTATTCCAACTATAGTAAATCTATTTTTAACTTACTTTATTTTGAAGGTATATTTTAAAGAAGAGTTATCAAAAGTTCCTGCCAAAATTTCAGTTATTATTCTTTTATTCACTGTTGCTGGATTTGTAATCTCAGAGGTTCTTCAATTTCTTTTTCATGTAGTATATTTTAGCATAAGCGTAATTGCTGTTCTTGGGGCTACAGCACTATACGCTTTCAGTAGGGAACGCCGAGAATTAATGTATAATGTAAATTACTCTGTTTTAGTATTTTTTGCTGCAATGTTTGTATTTACTTCTGCACTATGGACCTCTGGTTTAATTCCTGAGATCATGATGCATATTCCAAACCCTGTTGCTAATAATAACAACAATGATAATGTAATTAGGAATAATGCTATTATTTCTGTAGTTAGCGTAACACTCAGTCAAATACTAAGCAACGTTCCTTTTATTGTTCTTTATAATAACGTAATGATAAACAATGGCTTTAATGCTGATGATGTTTCTCAATGGATGATGCTTGCTGCAGCAAGCACTATCGCTGGTAATCTTACAATATTTGGAGCGGCAAGTAACATCATTATTATAGAGGCTGCCGAATCTAGAGGTGTCAAAGCATTCTCATTTTTTGAATTTCTTAAAATTGGTTCTATGGTTACAGCAAGTAATCTTATCATCTACTATCTATTTACTACTTTCTTGTTTGGTAGAACATGATATACATCATACATACTCTCTCCTTCAATTGGCTTTCGGATAGTCCAGATCCTTGTGCTTGGTGATGATCTGACTATTTCTTTGATAAGAACCTCTACTGTCGTCTCGATGGTAGCTCTATCCATCCAAGGTGACTGAAATACCAGAGCATTTACAAACCCGAGATTCTTTTTTTCTGTACTCACGTACATATTAAATGCAAATACTTTACAGCAATTTGCTGCCAATGTGGAAAGTATGTCTTTTCTTTCAATACAAGTCAAGCTATTTAAAAAATTGATTCTCATCTTCATTAACAATTAATTGTACGTCACATTTTCAGTTTTTTCTCACATATGATCACTCAAAGATAATAAAAACTACAACAGCCAAAAATTAGAAAATAATAAAAGTTTTAGTACTCCGTATATATTACTTATCCGAGGCAGTGAAGCCAAAT
>WJXE01000310.1 GCA_009665115.1 Nitrosopumilales archaeon | reverse complement strand
AAGCAGCAGAAACTTTAGTTGAGCCCCAGTCCGAACCCCTGTCGCAAGATAAAGCAGCGGAAACTTTAGTTGAGCCCCAGTCCGAACCCCTGTCGCAAGATAAAGCAGCAGGGGAGGGAAAGCAATCCCTACCCACTGCGCCTACGTGGAAAATCGAAAAAGAAGTAGTTACTGTGACAAATCTAGACCAAGATATTGCTACCGAACCGCTTGAGACGACTGGTTTAGACAGTAAGAAGGAACAACAACAGGAGTTGCCTGTTCCTGAAACTGGTGCTAGCAAAGAGGCTAACATCGATAACTCTGAAATTCCGTCTGGTGGAGATTACTTTTATCCGTTTACTGTTAGCATGGCTTTATTGCAAGATTTCACTCTGGCTGGTATACAAATGTACAATGAATTTGCCCGAGAATTCTCAAAAATTAATGGCTATTGGCTTAACATTTTGTGGAATGCTTGGGGTGAAGGTTTGGAAAGTGACGAAAAAAGCGAAAATGAATAATCGCCTCATAGGAAAAGCAGATAGATTATTATTCTATATGCTTCTTCCCTTTAGAAGCCATATATTGTCTCATCTATAGTTATGCCGTATGAAGGAACTTCTCTGCTAGGTTATTATTTTAGAGTAGAAGAAAGTGCGGACGCTTCAGTTAAGGTGTATTTGAATTTGAGGCTTCCGCTATCGAGATTGCAATTTACTCCATCTCTCAGTCAGACTGTCAGTTCATATTATCGACCTATTTGCTGTCTAGACAATCGGCTCGTAAGAGTAGCTCCGTAGGACATGATGGTTAAGCCCGCAATGAATATTATAACGAATCCTATTTCAATGTACACAGAAGATGGGGTTTGTACTGGTGGTTCGGATGTATAGGGGGGAGTTGATGTTTTCTTTATTCCGTATTGTTGCACTACTTGCTGCATCGTGTAGGTTATTCCAGCAATCCCGATGATCAGGATTACGGTGCCGATTCCTAAGACGACCCTTCTACTAGCCATAGAAGTTAACTTGCCCGCAATAGGGACACTATCCATTATATTTGTTTTGAATGCACGCGTCGCCGATTCGGCCGTAGTCAGTTTACGATCCTCCTTTGTGGCCATTATTATTATACACAACGCAAAAAAGATAATTTGCAATGCTTCAATCGCAATACTTAACGAATCTATAGGCAAAGCAGCTCCTACGAGCGTTTGCGGCAACCGTAAGAGGACCCACAGAAAAATCAGCGCTACGTTGAGACCCGTAGCCAAAGAGTAAAAAGGGCTCCCCCATTTTCTGATTATACCGACAGCCCAGAATAATTGGAGAACTCCTATCCCTATGAAAAATATTTGTAGACTGGGATTACCTTTTTCCAGGGCTGTTATTGTGCTAGAAAGAACGAGCTGTAACAGTCCAGTAATTATGGTAGTAGTGGCAGCCGCATAATATACACCAATATTTGCCTTCATTTTTTACGACAGGTATTCCCATCCGCACTGCCATTTATGAATTGTGCAATTAAATCGAACATGGTCCCGCTTCCCTAAACCCCGCACCCGACAACAGAAACAAGTGCTGATAAAGTCACTAGGCAATAGCATCCGGGGCTATTGCTATTCGAACCAAAAGTCTGCATATTATGGTTAACGCTGAAGAGCAACGACGTTCTCTTTGTTTGCCTGAAAATGTTGGTGTTGGTAATATTACCAGGGAAGGCTCTACCGTGAGGTAAAGTATGGAAGTATTTTTTTACCGAAAGATCTCACAAATGCAGCTTCATCAGGACTCGTACTATGAACATACACAGTTGTAAAGCCCGCTTTAAAGTAATTTTCTATCGATTTGATGGAATCTTCAATCGAGGTGATTATATCTATAGACTCATTCAATGTCTCGTCCGGGACTTTTTCCTTTGCTTTTCGCTCGAGCTTTCGCGGGTCGCTTATATCAGTATTGAATGCGTTTTTCAGCATGGTCGCACGCCAAAAAACAGAGGATTGAAAGGCCTTATCATAATCCTCGGAGAAAGACAGCTTGTATTCGGCTATCTTCTCGACGGATGAAGGGTCTCTTCCTACTCTTTTCACCATTTTATCAAAAATATCAATTATCCCCGTCGAGTCCTGTGGGTTTAGGAATGTAATTAGCCCGTCAGAGAATTTGGCGGCTACTCGAGTTGATTTTGGTCCAGCTGCTGCTAGATATATAGGTATACGACCAGTGGGCGCGGTATATAATTTTGCTTGCCGAATTAAAAAATACTCGCCATTGAAATCTACAAAACCGCTTTCGTCCTTATTTTCGGCACCAGAACTCGTGGGCGTCTCGGACATCCCCCACAATTTTCTGATGATCTTGAGCGCTTCCACCGTTCTTTTCAACCGAGCAGAAGGTTTTGGCCAATTGAATCCGAGCGGTACCTCATTCATAGCTTCCCCCGTTCCTAATCCGAGGCCTATTCTACCCGGGTAAAGCACGTCCAAGGAAGCAAATGCCTGTGCAATTACAGCGGGATGATATCTGTATATAGGTGCTGTAACACCCGTTATGAACCGCATTCTGTTTGTTCTGGCAGCAGCTGCGGCAATCCATACCCATGTAAAATTTCCGAAGGCATTGTCGTGCCACCACGGGTGAAAGTGATCACTTGTCATTGTGGCGTTGAAACCACATTTTTCCGCTTCCAGTACGAATTTAAGAAGATCATGCATCGAGTATTGCTCATGGGCCGCCCAGTAACCGAGATGTCTGTCGGATTTTTTCTCTTCTATTCGATCTGGCATTTATTTCGCCGTACGGTGAATGTGCGGTGTGTATGGCTTACCTGGCCGGACAACGACTGCTAACGGTGTTCCACTAGTA
>WJXE01000309.1 GCA_009665115.1 Nitrosopumilales archaeon | reverse complement strand
ATTTCGTGTTCTACATGCGGAATATTATCTTCACTCATCCACATGGGTTTCAACAGAATTTTCAACTCCAATCTGTAATTTACTCCTGTCTAAGGACGCTAGTGATTCTGTTATAGTCCTTTTTATTATAAAGTGAATGACCGAGTCGGAAGGGGGAGAGTAATGCCTGATTGTACTGACAGCTTACTACGGACTAGATATTCCAAAGAACATTGTAAGTAGGCCATTCACAATCTATCAATTACCAAATTTAATCTCTAATGAATTGTCGCGCGTCATGTGGATTTTGATACCGAATAAATATTTCAGATATAGGGTCCACGGCAGAAACTACCACCGTTACCGAATGATGCTGATTATGTCGGTCCTGCGAATAGCAAAATTGCAAAACAGTAACAAGTCATGGAGACACAATAACATGATTGAAACCTTATCTCTATATCAATCATAACATATCTCATCACAACATAATTGCCCATCGGCACAATCGCCTACAAGTGTTCGTAGACATTCCAGACACTATATCGTTATTTAAAAAAAATGTGGGGATTGTATTAAGGAAGAATTGATTCTTGTGCCGTCTGGTTCCCTAACGATGGCGGTCGTGCCTGTAGCACTAGATTCAGATTCATTATTTGGCCATGTCTATTCACAGTTAGCCCTACATTATCCCCAATTGATTTATGCAAGTCGATGTAATTTATGAGATCATCTATACTTCTCAAAGGATGTCCATCAGCTCCTGTTATAATGTCACCGATCTGTTGTGTAGTCAAAGAGTCATTTTGCGTCACTCCTTGTAGACCTGCTTTTTCTGCAGGACTACCTGCCTGAACTGAACCAACAACGACTCCTTTATAGTTCCTTGGCAAACCTGCACTCTGCGCTAAATCTGGAGTTATCTTGCCACCAGCTATTCCAAGCCATGGATGATTGAAAGTTCCAGTTTTAGTCAATGTTGCAAGTTCTCTAATAATTGCATTTGATGGAACTGCAAAACCTATTCCAGAGAATGCACCAGTAGCAGAATTAATTGCTGTATTTATTCCTATAACTTGTCCTTGTGTATTCAATAACGGTCCACCAGAATTACCTGGGTTAATTGGTGCATCTGTTTGAATTCCTCCTGGTATTGAAAATCCTGTATCTGGATTAGGGATTAGACGTCCCGTTTGGCTCACAATGCCAGTTGTCATTGTATCACTAAGTCCAAACGGATTACCGATAGCTATTACTTGCTGTCCTACCTGGAGAGAAGAGGAATTTGCAATCGTAAGAGGAACAAGGTTCTCAGGTGAGAAATTATCAATAATTTGTAATACTGCAATATCACCTGAGGTATCTTTTCCTATGACTTTGGCTGTATAGGTATTTCCGTCAATAAATGTTATATCGGCTGTATTAGCTCCATCAATTACATGACTGTTGGTTATTATGTGTCCTTGCTTATCGTATACGAATCCAGAACCTAATCTTGTAGATTGAGCTCCTAATGGATTACCATTTATTATAACTTGTAAATTAGGGTTTGGTGTTTTAGCTGTGATTTGAACAACAGAATTCTCCACCTGCTTGAAGACAGAAGTAAGGTTTGTAGTTTGAGTAGTTGGGTCGTTGGAATTAGATTGTAAAGCCATATTCTTGAACGATGTGTCAATTATGTTGGAAGACGATTGTTGATTGATAGGTGTTGATGGCCGATTTGGATTATTTCCAGTTATCGTTTTTCCATCATTTTGTATGTGTGTTATAGCAGAAGCGAGACTTGCCAAGCTCGCTCCCATGGCCCTGGTATTATCAAAAACCGACCCTTGCGCTATTATTGCAATTGCAAGTGAGAGCGCGGTTACAAGCATAACTACTTCTTTACTTTTGCTCATTGCTAGACATATAGTGAAAAAAGAGTATATATATGTTGCCAAAAATGTCTCGTTTGCATTATATTCTTGCCCTTTCATATATTGTGTGTAGGAAGATGGTAATAGTACAAGTAGCCTCCACAATCAGAGCAATGATTACTTGAAGGTACATTCATGAAAGATGTCTTTCTTTTGGCTATCTTGCTAAATCGCCCCAACAGACATATGATCTATCTTGGAAGAAATGGGTATAAATTCGCTCAAATTCTCGTAAATCCTTACGAATTGCCATCCTTTTGTTGTTGTTTTTAAAGTCTTTTCTTTGTTGAATTCTAGAAGACCAATTTCAAGCATATCTATTATTAGCTCTTTTGCTTGTTCTGGATTCAAGGAAGCTTCCTTTGTTACTTCGGCTATGGTTGATCCCACATTTCTTCGACCAGCGGCCTTCAGAATATCCGAAAATATGTCGTATTTATCACGAGTTCTCATTTTGGCATTCTATTTTTTTTGTTTCTATTTCTCTGTCTGTTCTCATATCGGCTCATCTTTTTTAGTGTAAGCTATCAGAGCAGTGGTCCGCCTGAATGCGTCGACACGGGTTCAGACACCCATTATAACACGTACTATTGCTAGAATGATATATTTATGTAGCGAGACAAGATACAGAAAGTTTATTCTGTCTCGAGGCAACAACAGCGACACATCCTTCAATGGACTAAACGCTCAAATAAATCAGAAAACCTATCTCGTTCCAACTCTACGTATATCTTGACTGGATTAACATACGGGATAGCTTCCGTTACCTTCTGTTTTATTTTATCTATTAGTAATTCTATTTTATCTGTATACAAGCCATCACTAAATTTACTTTCATGGTAAGCAAGACATCTTTCGGAGCAGCGTCTAGTACGGATTGTTATTATTCTGTTAACCTCCGGTTGCATCTAAGCTTATCATATTTCGCTAAACCGTCCTTGCTACTAGGCGCAGAACGGG
>WJXE01000308.1 GCA_009665115.1 Nitrosopumilales archaeon | reverse complement strand
CATATGAATAATCTTAATCTCATTTACTATTGGAAACACAAGTGGTGATAACCTATACGACTACTACTACCATAGACGATCTTGACCCCTAGTCGAACGAGCGTGCTCTCTATTCCAATGGTTGACTCATCTCTGCTTGTTCTCTTCTAGTTTAGAAAATGAATGCACGGTAAAATAAAGCATAAATCTCCAGCCCATCTCGTCACATTCTCTGCAGTCATACATGTAAGATGCTGAATATCTATGTGCTTCTCCTACTACACACCTGGACGCACGCTTAAGTTCAAAATACCGCCGTAGCCATGTAATTGACATAGGAACAGGTAGTTCTTGACGCTCTCCTAGTCGTTTAGCCCATTTAGGTGAGATATTGCTCAAAGTTAGCGCTTCCTGTTGTTTTTTGGTGTTTTCAAAAGCTACTTGCCTTTGTACCATTAGATTAGATTGCTTCTCATAGGATTTGAAAATTGCATCGTTAGATTCTCCTTGCTGTGAGCAACTAAAATCTAGAATGTGAGTCAGGTCAAAGGCATCAAGCTGATAGACAGGTCCTTGAAATCTGAATCAGAGACGAGGATACTTTAACCGTACTTTGAACCAATTTAAATCGAGCGATCTTCGTAAATGAGACTACTTTATCGAGACTAAAGCCAAGTTTTTTCGTAAATTCAATATAAAAGAATAAAGTTGGTGCACAATATCTACGACTATGATGAAAATAAACCATTGTATCTTCCCTGGAGATATTTTGTATGACACTGAGAATTTTGTTTGGGCTGACATCGAACATGACAAACGAAAAGCAAACATTGGGATTACAAGCATCCTAGGATATATCAGTGGCAAACTCTCCGTTATCAAGTTAAGACAGGTCGGTTCATATATAGAAAGAGGGAAAAGCTTTGGCACGCTTGAAAGCCCTAGATATTTCGGTGTAGTAAGAGCTCCGATAAGTGGTAGGATTATCGAAGTTAATCACGCGATAATTGATCAACCGGAGTTAGCAAACGATTCACCCTATGCTGAAGGTTGGTTTGCGAAAATGGAAATTTCAAACATTGAGGAGGAAATTAAAAACCTGCAGACTATAGAAAGTTGTTACGAGAAGATGGCTACTCTCATTCAAAAACACCATATTATTTGCTTTGGTGCATTTCCAGACTATGAAATGTTTCAGATAGGAGTCGAATGTGCTGCCACACTCACAAAACTTGACGAACTTTTGGAAAAAATAACAATTGGTAACGTCGTACATCTAGTGTCCGATGATACCACAGCGGATTTGGAAATGGTACGATGGTCTGAACAGACTGGGCAATCACTATTGGAAACAAGAAAAGAAGGAAATCTATTCCATTTCATTGTCAAGAAAATGAAATAATGGAGAGGAGTCAGGGTAGTCAGAATTATTGTTCTAGAGGATTAGAAGTCATGTATCCAATCCGGTCGTAATTTTTGTTCCTCCTCAAGCGATTCCTTTGCGTCCTACAAAAGACCTTAATTTCGGCTTCAGGATCACTCTTCACAATCGGGACCGGAAATGTCATTATCTGGTTTAGTGGTCGTCGTAACAGGTAGTCGTCGAGCATCGGAGCTTGCTCATATCATAGACTCCTTTGGAGGTATACCCTATGTTGCTCCCACTATTGGGATAGAGGTAAATCAAGGGATGAATGAGGAAGCTGGATACTTTGCATATCAAATATTAAAAGAAAAAGTGGACTATGCAGTCTTCATGACTGGACCTGGCGTTTATTCTCTAATGTCTGCTGCAAGGAATCTGGGTATAGAGAAGGAGCTGATTCAAATATTGCAGCAAGTTACAGTCATCGCCAGGAGTTTGAAGCCTAAGGACGCATTAGCCATGCACGGGATAAAAACTAAGATCGTACCAAAGGACAATACTTCCAAAGGAATAGCTCAATTGCTAATAGGTCTTGGCGTAGCTGGGAAAAGAGTTTTTATCCTCTGGCATGGTTCATATTCATCAGAATTAAAGACCGAGCTTGAAGCGGAAGGGGCACAGGTATTCGAATCATCGACATACATGTACTCAACCGATCTTAAGGAAAATGGGGCGCAGATCCTCAAAGCGATGGGGTATGAATATATCCCTCCTGAAGAGACTAAAGTGCTCAAGCTCATTGAAGATATTTCTATTGCTCATACAGGTGCAATAACATTTACGAGCCCCCCAGCTGCGCGAGAACTTTTCAAGATAGCGTCCCAACACGGTCTGAACGAATCGTTACGAGCATCCCTAAACAGAGGTGTAATCGTAGTCGCTATCGGGCCTTCTACTCGGAAAGCCCTAGAAGAAAACGATGTCCATGTGGATGTTATGCCTACAATGTATAAAATGGGATCGATGATAAAATCTCTGTGCGATTATCTGGATAATGGGGATTCACCAAAAATGCAGAAGAGCTTCTGAGAATTCTACGAGAATTGGTGGCGATTAAAAGGGGATCTTCTTAAGCGACGATTCCGTATATCTCCTATCTCTTGTCTCTTGTCTTAAGAGACGCCTTCATACATAATGGATATATGTAAGGATCTCGTGTTTATTATTGAATAATAATGCAATTCAATTTGTTCGGCAAGAAATTCAAATGCGATAACTGTGGGAAGAAATTCAAGAGCCAAACGGAACTAGAACAACATCGCCGAAACGAACACAAAATCTAACTTATAATCAAAAGCACTTAGTATAGACGAAAAAACTGAGACGGTTCTCCCTCTCCTTTTGGCTCTACCTGATTCAGTCAGGATCAGGATTTTAGTTTACATCAGTTGAATGGAATTCATGAGATAGACTGTGAGGGTGTTCGTAAGTTGGTTCCCTTTGCTCCTCGAGCACTGGA
>WJXE01000307.1 GCA_009665115.1 Nitrosopumilales archaeon | reverse complement strand
CTGTGGCAGCATGTGTATAGTGTTAGTAGGTTTAAGAGCAGGCTGATTAGAGAATACAACGAACAGCCCCCTACAGGAACTAAGGTGGCGCTGATAATTTAGGTCTACATTTCACATAATAAATAAAATATAGGGATTAATCCTTTCCTTTTGTTCTCCGATATCCCAGATGTTCTCGCATATCGCAGTCATTATCATTCCTAACCTTCGTTTTCGAATGCAGTAAATCCGGCTTATCCAGCAAATCGAAAGTCATTAACAGGTCTTGTTGCAGTTGGTTCTTCCTATCAACAGATGCCAATTGTGGAAAACATAACCATCTAATTAATCTTACAAGTATAACTGGACATAAATTGAATGTGCCAATCCATTTGTACAGTAAATCTGTCGCATCAGCACTGCGATAACTATCCAAAAAAGTAAAAATCTCTTTCCTCACCATTTTTCTAAATGATATCATGTTCCCAAGGAATTGTGATAGCTTTGCGATTGCTTTTAGATTAATCCTTCTGTAATTATGTGAAGGGTTGATCTCTTTTTATATCTAGGATGTAATTTGCGGTAGGCAGATTGTTAGTATAGCATATTGACGTCTATGACTTGAAATAAGAAGGTTCTAATCCTTCTGTTGCAAGTTCGACCATCCTTTAACGTTTCCGGTCAGACTGTCGGAAGTGCTAAAGGATAAGAAGGAGGTAGATGCTTTGGTTGTTGTTCTTGTCGTCATTGGGGTCGAGGTTCATTGCCAATATTGAAGATGTGCTGATTGGTGGTTAAAAACATGTATCGTTATCATAGTTACGTACCAGTAATTCTTTATGTCCGGTGCGTTTAGAGGCTTTACAGTTGATAGCCCTTAATACACTTACTTCTTTAGTATTCGTAGCAAAATCAGAATATAACTCTCTAATAAATGGGGTATCTGAATTGGTCATAAGAACCCTGCATTTTCTATCATCTAATTTTCTGAAGATGCTAGCAAGTTGCTCTTGGTCATTATCACCAAATCCATAATCTGTATAGTTTGTAAAGTTTGAGGTAGAACTTGTAGGATTATACGGAGGGTCTAGGAAAACAAAATCGCCTTTCTCTGCCTTTTCTAGTATCATTTGTCTATAATCCCTTGCTTGTATTATTGCCTTAGAATAACGGAGGGCCTGACTGACGTTCTCTAGATTATTGCTATCGCAAATCGGAGGATTCTTGTACCTTCCGATCGGCACATTAAATATCCCAGCCCTGTTCACTCGATAAAGCCCGTTGTAGCACGTTTTGTTAAGCGCAATGAACCTGGCAGCTTTTTCAATATCATTTTTGGGTCTAATTGTATCTCTTAGCGTGTAGTAGTACTCTATAGGATCTTCCTTGTATTCTGCTTCATATTTTTTAAGGAGCTGGATTAGTTCTTTTACATTATGTTTTACAATTTTATAGCTTGTAATTAAGTCTCTATTCAAGTCAGCAAGATAAGCAGTGAATATCCTGTTTCTGTTCGAAATCAAATGAAAGAACATGGCACCCCCGCCTAGAAAAGGTTCAAAATATTGGTCAAATTCAGACGGAATCACTTTATCTAATTCAACTAATAGCTGAGTTTTACCTCCAGCCCATTTTACGAATGGATAACAATTACGTAGCTCACCAAACGGTTGGTATGCCGAATGTGGACTGGGTCGTAGTTCAACATCTTCACTTTTTTGCATCGAGATCTCTGTTCAGTCGAAATAACAATATCTGTCCTTTTATAGTATCTGATTAGATTTTGCGAGAACGGGTCTCAACGTCCAGATAATATTAGACCATGTGTAACAGTGGTTCATCGGTACTTTACTACAGGGTAATTTTCCGAGTTTACACCTGTAGAGACAGAGAAATCGGTAGGACGGATAAAAGCAAAACTTGAGGGCTAGCTAAGCCGAAGAACAGCCAAGATCCTTTTCGAATCTTTCTACCAAAGCATTGATAGTATGCATATATCGGTCATTTGACAAAAAAAAGTTGTAGAACACATGGATAAGTTGAAAGGCGAAGCCGCATTTGTCAAGGTAAAACCTTTAAGAAAGAATAGTGGGGGGGTTTATAGCGCTTCGATAGAGAAATTGAAATCAGGATACCCTAAGCTAGATTTTAATCCATAATAATTACTTATTAAATGGATGGCGATGAACTGAGGGTATTATCTCATTGAATCCGATAGCTATACTACTAGTATCGGGAAGTATTACTTGGTAGTCTGTGGGATTAAGAAGTCCAACGTCGGTAATTGTTAGGTTGGCTGTTGCTCCTGATACCGCCGTATCAGTATTATTTCCTTTGGCCTCATTACTGGCACCTGCAGTTCTAGTAGCAGTTGTGAACGGAAGGCTCTCATGATACACACATGTGTACCCTGGTTTAGATAAATCACGAACGAGTTGTAGTTGAACTGGTTTGAGCTCTAGTGTTTGTCCAACCCTGATTTTCGCAATAAATATTTTCAATGGCGATGTTGAATTCGCGTTGCATGGAAGCTTTGCAGAAACGTGGCCTTCCATTACGTTGTATGGTGGGGCATCAAAAAGAGGTATGAAATCCTTAGGTGGAATTATTTGATGTGATAATAACACCGTATCGTAGTCGCCTACAACGATCGTGCTGTTTCTATTAGAGTTATTGCTGCTAACGCTACTGACGGTACTATTACGAAGTTGATCTATAGCCGAGGACAATAGAACTTTCGGATTAAGAAAAGATCCGATAACTGATTCAACGGTATTAGTCGGATTAGGTGGCGATGCCACAGTCGCAGTGCCTTCGTTCAATTTGGAAGAGTTGTGGGCCGATGTTTTAGGACTCGTAAGGGACGTATTTACAGACTCTATAGC
>WJXE01000306.1 GCA_009665115.1 Nitrosopumilales archaeon | reverse complement strand
GTAGTAGCTATGACAGTGATAGCTCCGTCAGTTGTATACGAATTGAGAGATTCGGCTAAATTGCAATTGAATGGTAGATTTTTTGGGTTAAATTCAATTTGTTACCAATCGCACAGGTAGCTTAAGGATATAGAATATCGCTAGAGACATGTCTTTTACTGAATAGGTAATTGCCGCGTTATGGGAATGAGTATTACAAAAGCCAGCCAAGCAGCTACGAGTAAGGACTAGTCTATTTAGAATCTATATAATACTTGTACCGCCGTTCAACTTCTTTGTTTTTGCCTTGAAGTACACTTTCAATCTCCGTTCGAAGGATCTTCCTAGCATAATTCCTAAATTGACCTGTCTCTGGCCATTCTGGGAAGGTAGACAGTGTGTATTCGAAATGTTCCATGAATTCGACAACTTTACTCCTAAATTCTTCTCTTGTAGGTTGTTTACCTCTCACTAGCTTAAACCATGTGGTAGCACATGCGGTGGAATATATTTTGGCGAGGTCTTCAACTAAACGATCTATCTCGAAATAGTCTTGCACAGAATCTGGCTCACCTGGGATTATGCAAATAATGCTAGATATTAGGGATTCTGTTCTCAGGCATGGTGGGTATCTAGATCAACTAGAAACCAATACCAAGACGACAATTTTGAGAAGGCAATAGAAGAGATCTATCGACCATGAAGCGACTTAGAGCAAATGGGGGAATTAGCATACAGTAGGTTAGTCCAATCTACTGTAATTCTTATAAATTAAAGTTGCGTCATAGGTATGCAAGATAAGACAATATGTTACTCAATTCGCGCTCGATTTTTAAACTCGGTTTGGGTGTGTTGATTATGATATCTATTCCTTCCTACATAGGTACAGCTTCCTATGCTCAAAATAACACAACTTCCAAGCTAACTTCCCCTCGAAGCAGTAATGTCTCGACATCGGATAATTCTACTCTAGGTGCCGCATCTAACAACCAAGATCTCGAATCAAAGTTGGTAGCAAAGAACCTGGAAGATACGTTGCGGGATGGAGTTTCAGCCTTGGAACTAATGACTAATAATTTAACTCCTATGACGATTCCTCCAAATGAAGCGCTTCTGAAAACTACCTTAAAGACATTGCATGGAATTCCCCCAAACGCTGACGAGTCTAAAAGAAAGCTAGCCCAAGATATTATTTCAAAGTACAAGATTTTTGAATACATCGGTTATTTGACCCCACATGGTGACACGTATTTTGTCGAGCCTTATTCTCCAGCTCAGACCCATCTCCAAACGCTAAATTTTGCATACAGAGAACATTTCAAAGGTGCAATTGCTTCCAAAGCACCATTTCTGAGCAATGTCATTAATAGTGTTTCTTATGGTACACCGCATGCGGCTATAGCAATTCCTGTTTATTCACAAAATAATAGTGGATCATTAATTGGTGTCCTGGTAGGAGGGTTGAATTTTACTTATATCGACCAGTCAATTAGATCTCTGAACCTTACAGATCATGACCACCGAATTATATTGGCTGATCGCAACGGTACAGCAATATTCGATTCTTTACTAAGTAATAACCATGCTCCCAAAGTGGGGTCTGTTGCTACTCTACAAAGCTTCAAAAATGCTTTACAAGGCAGATCTGGATCTATCGTCGAACCATTTAATGGTACGAAGATGCTTATTTCTTATCATCCAGTAAAGGCTGTACAAAGGACGTGGGTCATACTGTTATTGAAAACAATATGACGAAGAATCACTGACCGGAAGGTTAGTCTTACGAGCTGAAGACTAAGATGCGCACAAACTGCAGAGTACTCATTACTTTATTAGCCTGAGCCACGATTTCTTTGTCTGTTCTCTCGGATTCTTTCTCCTGTATAGCGAGTTTGCACGCGTTATCTAAGGAATATACCTCTCTAATTAGTTGATTGACCTCTGGGACCATGCTACACTCACTAGGATCATTTCACATTGTTGCTCTAATTCTTCCGCCGACATTTTTTCTCAAGAAAAGTGATGGCAGACATGGATCGTGTGAGAGCTGGACTCGCGAATCGAGTTCAACAGGATAGATGAGATTCTTAAAATGCCAGAAGGAGTTATGGAATATGTACAACGACGAAAATACAAAGCCTCCTGTGAAAGTGATGGCACTTTCTAAGATCATGGACTCTACCATGAAGCTTACTGAGCTTTATGATGCACTTCCGATTATTGCAGCTATAAGAAATTGCGTTGCTTCCTGCAAGTATCTATATCTTGAAACTAGATACCACATAATCATTCCTTTCTGGCATCTCTTCAAATAAGATTTTCGAGCTTTCCACAAAATTAGCAAGAACTTTGTTGTCTGGTTGGTAAAATGAATCCATGTCACCCTTTGTTTCCCAGAGTGTTAGGACTATTGATTCTTGCGAATCTTTTAGACTATCCATTATTACAAATCCCTTCATTCCTTTTACTTTTCCTTCAAGGTCTGCGAAGAATTGCATGAGTCTTTTTGTGCTTTCTTCTCTCTTACCAGCCTTTAATCTAGCTCTGTTATGCTTGATATATTTAATATCTTGATTATCTACCATCATAGATAGCGGCAAATAAATGGAATAAATCAGACCCTTAAGAATTTTTGTGATGGCTTGGCTTAAGGCCAAGGAAAAAAGGAAGCAATAAAACTATATCACTTTCTCTGTATGATGCAGCTATCCAAAACATTTGTTGCATTCGTGATAAAAGCTTGATTTAAGCTCGCTGTAACTGTCCCATTTGTGTTATTATGGAGAGTTAACGCGCCCGTAATACCGGCTTTAACTATTGAATCTGCGAGTTGATGATTTAAACACGCAATGACTTGGTTAGCGCTGTATACGGATTGTCCTTGGT
>WJXE01000305.1 GCA_009665115.1 Nitrosopumilales archaeon | reverse complement strand
GTTGTAGTATGGAATCCGGGTACCTTATTTCTTCTTATGCACAGCATTACAACATTGCTGCTTTTGGTAGCATTGGGTATATTTGTATGGCTGGCAGTGCGATCTAGAAATATTAGAAGTTTTCAATTCCAAATGTCGATTTTTATAATAATTTGGATTTTAGGAGAGATAACTGGTATTCTTCAGGTTAATGGAATCCCTGTACTTTCCGCTCTACAAGGTGATGTTGGATTAGAAATACACGTTATTTCGATGGTCTTTTTTAGTATGATGTTGTGGTTTAGATTCTATTATTCAAAAAGAAGTGGAAAAAAGATGATTGAAGATGTTGCTGACGCTAGTAGTTAGCGTAAGAGAAAAACGAACTCTAATTTTTAGTCCCATCCTATTATTATACTATTTCTTCTCACTCATCTGATGTTGCTGCTTTGACTGGTACGTTTTCGAATCCAAGATTTTCATCATTTCGTTATCGCATGCTTCAAACCCTCTCTTTTAATTATTATATTGGGTTTAGAACTCTTTAATTGCTGGTCAGTATCTTTAGATTTCTGCTTATGTGTCAGTTATAAATCTGATCATAGGAATCATACAAGTTTATTTCTTTTTTTCCAGAGCATAGATAGAAACAATAATCTAATCATTTTTAATATTAGAGTATGATGATTATGAAAGGTAGGGAGTATCACAAGAAAAAGATGATGGTCGAAAAATTTATCAGAAGATCTGGAAAAGTGGATCATTCCGTTATTCTGAATGAAGTGGATATAGATTATGACTCCTTAATGATAATACTTGCAGAATTGCGTAAAGAAGGCCATATAAAATAATCTGTCTCACGGACTACATTGATACTGGGTCCTTTGTACTACTTTTCCATTTGGCTAATTGTGATGGCTTGGTCTTAAATTCAAAGTAAATCGCTCTTCATAAGTCTAAAACAGGCACTGATTTGATTATTAATTATAAGATAGATACTTTGCACGTTCTTTCGTTATTCGTATTACATTTATTGTACTGGCTGCACTCATTTCTCCAACAATCAATTATGACAATGCTAGTTCCATCTCTCCCAACGCTAAATCATATTATGCAGCATTTTTGGACATTAACAATTCGTATAATCTCGTAGTTAAAAAACCATGAACGAATTTGGTAGAGAAGTGTTTTGGATCATTTTAGGGGGCTGGATAGGAAAAATTTGTCCTCGATTAAGGATCACGACCTTATTTTTTGTTATTACAACAGTAATAAATTGACTGTGGGGCAATGTTTTTAAGTTATATGTTTTAGCAATAAAATAACAAAAAGAAATTGGTGGAGAATTCTCAGATTCAACTGGTGGAAAATCTAGATCTAACGGCACCAGCGTTAAACCGCTTTGTAAAACCAAATGAAATCAGCAAATTAGTTGCACAGTACGGCACCCCGCTTTATTTGATTGACGAAGATACGCTGCACGCGAAAGTCAAGGAATTACATACAGCATATGCAAAGTTCGTTGGACCTCTGAAGATCGCCTACTCTATTAAAGCTAACTTTAACCCAGCGATCTTACGTACATTCATAACTGATGGTATAACATTCGATTTGACATCGATTGGCGAACTTCATTTTATAAAACAATGCAAAGCAGCTCCCGAAAACATCATTTATACAAGCGTTACCGAGGAATTGGAAGAATACCTTGAGGTATTACAGAGTGGTGTAAGAAAGATTGTTGTGAGTTCATTTAATGGAATGACGAATTTGGCAAAAGCCGCTAGCAAAATAGGTGTGAAGGTACCAACTATGATCCGAGTGAATCCAGAGGTAGGAGTTAAAGCTGGAGTTCGCGCATCATACAGAAACGGCAAATTTGGAGTTCCATTCAATGGTGGAACCATCGATAGCGCAACCAAAATGATCAAACACCTAATGGACAATGATTTACTTAGATTTGAGGGCTTTCACTTTCATCTGGGGTCGCAAATTACAGACTTCTCGTGTTTTATACATGCGCTTGACAAGATGGATGCATTTATGACAAAAATGAAGAAGGAGTATCCAAGCTTCCAGGTTAATACATTTGATATTGGGGGAGGGACGCCAGTGTTCTATGACGAACCAGTACCAAGTCCCACGCAGATGGCTGAAAACCTTGTCTCTCGACTCAACCAGCTAGTAGACACTCACGGAATATTCGAATTGATGATCGAAAGCGGCAGGTTTCTTGTAGCTGAATCATCGATCTTGGTTTCTAAGATAGTAAATACTAAGGAATATAGTGAACACAAAATTGTCATATTAGATGCAGGTTATCATTTATTGTTAGATGCAGCTCTTTTAAAACAAGAATATCCACAAGAAATAGTTTCAACGCCTAAAAACAAAGTCAAGATAACAAGTCAGATACCCACAAAGAACATCCATTTGGCAGGTAGGTTATGTGATACCTATGACATTTTTCCCTTATCGAAAGCATCGAGCCTGAATGAGGCAGATGTTGGAAGATATATGTCATTCTATAATGTAGGAGCGTACTCCCTCGTATTCAATATGCCCTTTCACTGTCAGATAAAACCACCTGTCATTATGAAGACTGCCAATGCAGAATTTAAACTAGTTAGAAAAGGGTCGTCATATGAACGGCTTTTTATAGAAGAAGGAGGAGATATATTCTAACCACGCTTTTTTATCCCCGAATAGAGTTTATATATATTTTACTTACAGAGATTGGTTGGTTATACTGTCATCCTCTCCATCCTCATTTACCAGAAAAGGCTACGACAATAGTAACAAGAAAATCAGAGTACATATTTTCGTACTCGGCAAAGTGCAGGGTGTGTATTTTCGACAAAACACTCGAATAGTAGCTTCTAGGCATGGTGTAACGG
>WJXE01000304.1 GCA_009665115.1 Nitrosopumilales archaeon | reverse complement strand
AGATTACGTAGTGAAGGGGAAAGTCAAAGTAATTGCCGAAACATACTCACTCGATGACATCGGTCGAGCGTATGAAAGTGTTGTTAACGGAAAAGTGCGTTTTCGTGCAGTAATAAAGCAGTGAAGAATAACTGAAAAAGGATAGTGTGAGATAGGTACAGAAACTTTTTGCTACTGGCGCCTAAGACAAGATGCGATCAACGTCCGCTTTAAGTGCTTGAGCGTCCTGAACTCCCTGAGCTATGGGGGTTAACTGCTAGAAGATGCATGATGGTGGATAGGACTGTTTATGATGTATGCAGTAGTATGTTGTTTTCAGACGTGGGAGCTTGTGTCTTGCTAATTCTAGAGATTTTGTCTTGTTTATTAAGCTCTATTTTCGATCGAACCGTTGCTTCCTATCGTTACATTTGGATGGTATGTCGCTTCTTCTAACATTTTAGCACCGTTAACTACTACCCTTGATGTTTCTTTAGCGTTATCTCTCATGTGTTGTGTAGATATCCTCATAGTCTCGGTGCTTGAAAGTATAGTACCGTTCCATATCCTGATGGCTGCTATTGTACCGTCTGAAATACTGCTTACTGCTCTTGCGTATGTTTCTGTAATCTTTTTGGGTGATATCCACAAATAGTTATCAAAAAAAGAACTCCACGTATTTTGAAATGAATTAGTGATATCTCTTTGTGATTCGATGTAATTATCTATAATATCTCTTGCTGCATTCACCGTCTGTTCTTGATTATCGGTGATTGTCTGCATATACCGTGGTAATTCTCTATGTGTCTCATCTATTGCCTTTCTGGCCTTATTTTTTGCATCGTCAAATGTTTGATTGATTACCTTTCTTGTGTCATTATCGGTTAGTTTTGTACTATTACTAGTATCTTTGTCATGTTTTGCTGTAGACATATTGACTCTATCACATTATATCAATTAAAGATTGTCTATAGGACGATATACGAGATTATCTAGATAGAAAACAATCTAAATAATAATCTTACAAATTGTGTTTATTATCATGCACTTTAAACCCAGCTATGCCAAATAAAAAAGTGACGGGTGAAATAACGATTATTTTTGGTAACTTACAATACCCAATTCTATATTTTTTCGAGTAATTTAATTTTTAGTCTTTGAAATTCTTCATTAGTTAAAATTCCTTTTTGTTTCAGGTCAGCTAATTTTGTCAACTTGTCTACCGGGTCCATCTTCGACTCTATATCTTCTGATTGTCTTTCCTCTTGACTATAGCTATAATAGTTATAATTTGGAGTCCGTTGTGGCTGGCGATGCATAACTTGACCTGGGTGCTCGCCCCTAATTCCTTGTTGGATAAATGCATTGGCCTTTTCTGCAATGTGGGTATTAGTCCCCTTCACTGCGATTTCGTCAGTGTGGAAGCGAGATTTTAGGAATATGTCCGTATGAATTATACCTCGCTTCAATCTAATATCCGCAATATCCTGATAATTGACATCTATTATTTCAGATTTTAGTCCAACCCAAATGGGCTTTCGATAAATTACTCTCATATTTGTGATATAAATGGAGATAGGAGTAACAGCTGAACCCCCTGGACCTATTCTCGATTGTCTGACACGCAGCAGGACTTGTTCTTTCTCTAGCAGTTGCTTTTGTATGTCAGAATCGACTTCTATAGTCGGAGTGTCTTGCAATCACCTATACAGAGAAATCCATTATTTATTAAGGGTGTAGAATAATGTATAGCCTATCAGATCAGGGTAAATTTAAGTTTAGAAGTATAATATAGAATAATTGGTATATCCACTTTAACAACGAGTCCAATAAAAAAAAGAAAAATCTACGAAGCCATGTATTCTGCATGACTCTAGTAACAGGGAATTCACTGCAAATGGGAATGTGGAACATGGATCTGATATCGATTCTGGCTCTTGTCGTATTTTTGTGTCTCACCAATATATCTGTGAAAACAATTCACAGATAATGATTCTCAGATCGCTGGGTTAGGTATGACTCTGACTCTATTTTAGTTTTAAAAACATTTATGTTGCAGCAGCAGCCACTAATTACTCGCGTAGGATCTTACAAAAAAAAGAGATTCAATATAGTCGTTAGCTATATGTTTATTTCAAACGAAATGCTCCATCGAGGTCCGGATAAATAGTCTTTTTGACTATACTAGCTACGTTGTCATATGGGCTTTTTGAATCTATGGCGTTCTTCAACTGCGAGAGGTCGTTCGCAACTTTAGCTATTGTTGACGTTGTCGCAGATGTCGCGTTTGTCGGGAGGAGTGATTTTGTTTCAGTGAGCATCCCTTGTGCCTGTGAAGCCAAGGCTTGGGCGCTTTGATAAGCAGACATGTTCAGGACAGTATTTCGGCTCTGCGCAGCACCGGGGGTAGCAGATGCACTACTATTGGTATTGCTGGTATTACCTCTGTAGGCACTTGATATTCCAAAGGCATATCCGTACTGTCTAAGTGTTTCATTCACCAGATCTTTAGTAGCTTCGCCGTTAATTGTAGAATTACCAACATGATCTTTTGGAACGCGTACAGCAATAGCTTCCTGTAATGTGGCATTTAGATTATCGATTTTGGGCTTAACATCTGCTTGTGTGGGAGAGGGATTTGATTTTGCTTCGGTTTGCAGGGCATTTGCTGCGCTAACTATGTCAGCTGCAACTCTTTTGTTATTCTCAGACACTTCAACTGGCAGGACACCAAAGGTGTGATTTGCGTTTACTATTCCCACGACAGATTTTGCATGTTCTTGTGCCAAACTGAGATTTGTAGCAAGATTTGTTTGTACAAGATTACCTTCAGCTTGCAGTATTCTTATAACTGAAAGAAATGACGCGCTCTCATCTCCAGTAAAAGTATGCGCGTAGGCTACTTGTTTGAA
>WJXE01000303.1 GCA_009665115.1 Nitrosopumilales archaeon | reverse complement strand
TCCAAATTATATTCAACAGGCCCATATACTTATAACTAAATAATAAAAGACAAACCCTCAATGATAAAGCTGTTGCAATATTGTTTAGTTGTTTTATTAGTTATTTATTTGGCTAGCTATTCTGTTAGAAGTTGCAGACTCAAAGCTGGATCTGTAAACCCAAATATATTAAAAGCACCGGGCCAGCAACTTGTGCTGGGAATATGAAAGCAATTTTTCTAATAGTATCTTTTCTGTTTGTGTTTTAATTCTGGAGATAGATTCATAATCGTTACTGTGCAGAATTCCTTTGAGGAAAAATGAGTACGCCGCCTGATATTTCGGCATAACTTACATGTTAACTATTGGGTATCAATATAGAGGACAACTAAACTCATTCCAGCAGTAGAGGTTCCATCAACTGAAGGGGATTATAGTGAGATGGGCTAAGAGTATTAATGATTCAACGGATCGAATCCAGCCCTAGACATATTATTTTTTTCAAACTCATGCAACGAAAGTGTCCACATAAGTGCTACGTCTTTTAATATTTCTGTGAATTCGACTTTTGTAAGACCTTCTAGCTGCAATCGTTTCGAAACTCTCATTGCTTCCAGATTATATTCATTTGGCTCTGCCGACATTGAAAGGCCTTTGGAGTGTCATCTACTCCTTATGGATTCTATTAGATTTCGTTTTAAATTGCTGTCTTTATTGCTGCGTATGCCCTTATGTCAGCATCACGAAGTTTCCATGCCCATCCTAACACGATCACGTTTGCAAGCTGAAAGTCCCTTGAATATATGACACTAAACGCTAAAATCTCAGGATCTTGTTTGCTAGACAACTTTAAAGTGAAATACGTTGTTGATTAAAGGACTGCTATAATAGCATTAAGTCATAACGAACTGGAAAGTGCAAATATTAATGTGTGACACTAATAGTATAGTAATACTGCCTATAAGCTGTTTTTATAGATAAATAAAATGGCCATAAGAAAACAGAATTTTTTCCAAAGGTACAGGAAGGTAATACTCTTCAATAAGAACTTAATTCTATCTGGAGTTATTTCATTTCTTGCTGGAGCTCTTACCACGCAGATTTATGCACTATTTGATAGTAATAATCTCTCTAATGCACTGATTACATTACTAATAGGATACTGTGTTTATATTCCATTTTTCGCTTTTCTTTTTTATAGAGATAACAAGTCAAGGTATGTAGATCCATTAACAGGAAAGAAAAATTCCAAGAACATAAAAGAAGACACAAAGAAATTATTTGAAACTTTTTCAGTTTCTGAAATCATCTTCATAGTAACAAAGTTATTTATTCATTATTCCCTGCTACAATCATCTGTTCAACCATATCAGGCTCTCACATTAGCAGAATTAACAGCTTGGGGAGTATTTCTTATTTCAATAAACACTGGTATCAAAGTTGTAAAGCTGTTCAAATGATAGACTGAAGAACATCTCAATCAACCATTTGTATTATAGAATTGAATCGTCTCGACAAGTTCACGATTTTATCTGAATTCGAGCCATTCATGCAACTAACAATGAATGATTCAATTTGCTCTTCATTCTCGCCCAATTTTTATAATTATTATGAACTTCCTACTCCAGTATAGGCCTAGATCTTAATATGATATAATACACAAGAAACTATCATCAGAGCGATGACTACATTACTTCTGACAGGAAACATTAAGTTAAACGAAATTAATCTAATCAGCTCGCATATTATGATAAGAACTTATTTCCTTTTTATGAAAGATAAAATTGTTGCTGGTTCAAATTGGATGATCTTAATTATGTCTTATATTCTGATAGTTTTCATTACGCATCAAGTCATTTGAAGATTGATTTTGATTCTGCAGTGGGGTGAGCTATCGAATTATTTTGAGGCAACTTTTTTTCCTTAATTCCTGGGTTCTATTTCTGATGGTTACTTCTGTTACTCCTGCAGCTGCCGCAAGATCACTCTGAGTTCTATGTTCATTACTATCTCTATTATTCATGGACGATAGGTAAAGCACCGATGCTGCCAGCCCCATGGGATCTTTTCCTGCAGCTAACTCATTCTCATTAATCTTATACATTAAATCGATTGCTTTACGTTTTGTTATTTCGCTTAGATTAGCCTTATTTGCAACTCTTACTATGCACTTTATAGGATCCAGTACTGGGATTTTAAGCTCAAGTTTCGATACTATAAATCTGTAGCTTCGTGCAAGATCTTTACGTTTAATATTGCTAACTGTAGAAATATCTTTTAGTGTCCGAGGCATTCCAATTTCTCTGCACGCAATATATATACTCGCAGCCAATATTGCAGAAGTTGTCCTACCACGTACCAATCGTCTTTCCTGAGCTTTTCTATAGATATATGCCGTCTTCTCTATTATTGCATCTGAAAGCCCGAGTTTAGCTTTCAATACATCAAGTTCGGAGAAAGCCTGTCTAAGATTTCTAGCAGCAGGAGTATGAATCTGTGTTCTATAATCCCATGTCTTTAGTCTCTCCATTGTAGAACGCACTATTGGGTCTATTTTGCCTCCGCTAGCGTCTTTATCTGTCCTTCCTATGACTGTGAAAAGCCCCATATCATGGCGAGCTAGCGAACTTGGAGTACCAGTTCTGGCTTTATCATTAAACTCCTCAATATTGAAAGCACTCCATTCGTGGTTTTGATCTATGTTATTTATCTCTAGTATAGCACCGCACTTTTGACAAATAGTCGACCGTAGCAATCATCTACTGTCTCCTTCACGCATCGCAACTTCAATAATGGAAGTTATGATTATTATTTTCCTGTTCATGGTAGTTAAAGTCTGTTTGACTATTAAATTGATTTTTCCAGATTATACCCAAATTTAGTCCAAATCTTGATACGATAAATGACACTGTTTAATACACTACCACGACGGCAACTTGAATTTGATTTAAAAGAGGCTATCACGATGAGATGATTTGGGTATAATTTGGGTATTTTGTTAAATATTCGAGATGAAAAAAACTACTACATGTTAGCTAGTATAAGATCATCAAAACAACTAAAGGATTTGGCATGTAGACAGCTATTCCGATGGTGATAGAGAATCTCCGTATAGAGAGCATATGGAGCACCGTAACCGTATTACATAGCAACATGGAATTCAGCTTATTCCAATGCTGATACTACTCCCAAACTTTGGTACGAACCTTGTCATAGGAAGCTCCGTCCAACTCCTAAACCAAATGAAAAGATAATTTACAGGTGATAGAGAAGACGATCATTAACTGGGCTGCTTGCATACTTATCTATGTTGAGACTATTCAAGGAAGCAAAATAATGAATAAAGTAACTTCCTTGAAGCTTTGTGACAAGCATAAGACAAGAAATAGACTTTCGTGATCTCCAGGTGGAAAGAACAAAGTGTATCCAAAAATATTATCATTTGCTGCTAGAAGTCATATTTGTGCCCAAACTTCCGTTGGCTACGAGTAGGATACGATAAGGATGTGTGAATCCAGAGTGAGCTTCAAGCCATGCATAAAGATCTGCCAAAGCATATTCTTCGATAGGTCCAGCTTTCTGCAGCCCATACATACCAGATCCAGGTACAAAGTAACCAAATGCAGGTGACAATTGATGGCCAAGGCCTGGGTAGGTAATCAATGTGTGATCAGGGTGATTTAGCTCAGTTAATCTTTGCTGCAGCATAAAGGCTTGCTGAACTGGAGTGTTTGTATCATTTTCCCCTTGTAGTATTAGAATGCCAGTAGTTGAAGAAACATTTCCGATCATGTTTAGGGTACTACCCAAAGCAAAGTGCGACTTCACATAAGTAGGGCATCCTTCTAAGTCAACACATTTTGGATCGTAAGTTGTAAGAGATTCTATTCGCTTCAGCAGCAGAGGTTGGAGCCCCTTGTCAATACTTATCTCTGCATTATTGTTGGTACTATTTCCTTTGCTTTGCTGCTGTTGTATTATTCTGTTGCTGGTGGCGTTACTGTTGTTAGTGATTTGCTTCTGTAAAAGATGAGAAATAACCTTGCCACTAATAATCTCAAATGTAGGATCCTTGGATGCTTCTTGTAACGATATTAATCCATTTTGTTTGTGATCTAACACCTTTTCAGCATAAAGGATTGGCAGATATACATACTGGAAATACACGTTATCACGAAGGTTCTGAGCTTGTGCACCGATAAGTACTATATTACGGACCTTTGTTTGATTATCGACTGCAACTCTTGGAGCAATCATTGTTCCTTCACTGTGGCCGATTATCGTTATTTTCTTTGTATCATTAACTTCTGGCTGCGTCATGAGAACATTCAAGGCTTTCTCTGCATCTTGTTTTAGATCATTGAATGTCATATTTCTCCATACATTCTTATCTAGAATAGTAAAGTTTCCACCTATTCCTCTCTTATCGTATCGAAGCACTGTAAATCCTCTCTCTGAAAGATATTTAGCTATCTGCAAAAGTGGTTGAACGGGTTGGGGTTTATTTTTAAGAACATATCCTAAGGATTCGTTCTTATCAGCAGCACCAGAGCCAGGAATAAGAAGAACACCAGGGAATGGTCCTTTTCCAATAGCAGGAAGAGTTAATTGAGCATTAGTCTTTAATCCATTCCCTAAGTCTATTACTAGATTTCTATATTTTATTGTCTGGATGTATTGTTGAGCTAGTGCTTCGTTGTTTCGTTCTTTAAAAGAAGTAGAAGATAAACAGGATAATGCGAGTATAACTATCAATAATAATCCCAGAGATAGCATCACAGTTTTTGTTCTATACAATTTGCAATACTACTAATTTGAGGCATATTTGAAGTATTCTTTATTCAACTCTATATTGTAG
>WJXE01000302.1 GCA_009665115.1 Nitrosopumilales archaeon | reverse complement strand
GCCCTAGAGCCTGTGGAACAGCGGAGCATTGCCTTTCTTTTTTCAAGGGCCGCATCGGCAGTAAGAAACTCCTTATCTATCACCTTAGAATCTCTCAGGAGCCTTTGGGCTCCTATTACAAATGTAGCAGCACTTTCCTTTGATGTATTGATGTCTATAGCGAGCTCCTCTGAACTGGCTACTGCAAGATCCATCACAGAAACAATGCCTGCTTCTTTAAGCTTTTTAGCTGTCGTTGGACCGATCCCTTCAATATCGTGTATTTCCAGATCTACCATGGGTGGTGATACTGTTGATGGAGTTGTAGTGTCGTGACTAGGTAGGGTATCATCATTATCCCCATCACTATTAGATTCGTTTTCTGCAGAAGCTCTTCTATCTATCACAAAATGTTCGCAAATTAATAATAGTAATTCCTTGTATTAGAAGGTAGGAGTCCCTGCTGGGGAGGGAGAGTATCATAGAAAGGTGTTCGTCGTCTGCCGTGACTGTGTCTCAGTAATTTTGCAGCCGTAACGATTTCAAACGAACCAAGCTGTTGCAAAAGTAAAAACCAATATCGATACAGAACCATGCCGTGAGTTTTAAGTTATACAATTTCCATTTGACTCCCATTTGTCCCGAGAGGGATCTAATAGAGCATTAGGAATACAGCTTTTAATGGCGTGTAGCTTCCAGCAAACTTACAGATGAAAAGAAAATAGGTAAGTTGATTCATGGGTAAATAAATACTAAAAATAACTTAACTAGCCGTCCTTACCGTAGAAATGGTTCTATAGGATAAACAGTACCGTTAGGCAAAAGAAAATAGATCCTAGCAATATATTCAATTCCCTTAACAATTTTTTCAATATTCAGTAGATGGAACTGTTGATGGAACCTCTTCTGTACTAGAAAATTCACAAATCTGAATCTGATGTGATAGAACAGGTTTCTCTTTCCCATTCTTCTACCATCAAGGGGGTGTTAAGTTTAATCATCTTTTTTGATATCCAATCTAACATTTGAACAATTTCTGTAACGCCATAATATGAGGCTGCAAAATATTACATATGGGCACCTTCGAAATAACTAATTCCATTGCTTTGTGAAAATCCATTTTGAAGTAACGCACTAACACACCTACTGCTATAGCGTTGCTTCTGGACGCACCAACACGACAACATATGACCACCTTCTCGCGTAGCTCCAAATAACTCGTAACTCTGACAATATTTAGGAGATACTCAGACGGAACATTCTCTCCATCTATCAATGTTCTTACATCTATAATCCTAAAATCATCAATAAATCCTATCTCACAATTCACATATCTTTCGATAATTCCGGGTTTTCCGATTCCGTGAGTTGCAAGATTAGTTAAAATATTGTACATCGTAATTATACTCCCAAAGTGTGTCTTAAAAGGATCTCACATAGTCAACTATGTTTGTGATAAAATAGTCTGGATTTCTAGCTGGTCTACTTGGAAAATGGAATACAATAGATGCCTAAGATAATATTATATACAATTGAAACCAGATTAGGCTACACCGAGCATATAATTGTAAAAAATATTTTGGGGGTTCTAGCAGCTGCTGTGTTGGGTTTTAAGGACGCACAGGAGATTAAAATTCATCTAATTCAATAAGTCAAGATGACGTTTTAGATCCTTTAATCTCGTTCTAAGTGTCATGTCAGTTATATCTGCTGCATTAGCAATCTCTTTTTGAGTTTTGATCTCACCTGTCCTTATGCAAGATGCATAAATTACCGTTGCTGCAAGTCCCATTGGATCTTTACCAGCTGAAATTTCGATTTCAGTAACAATATTCATAAGGTTGATTGCTTGATGTTTTGTTTTTTCAGTTATTTCGGCTTTATTCGCAATTCTAGTAATACATTTTATAGGATCGACCATGGGTATCTTAAGGTCAAGTCCTAGCAGTAACTGTCTATAGCATTTGGCAACAGATTTTCTTTTGACATTACTCTTCGTTGCTATATCGTTTAATGTTCTCGGTATTCCCATTTCTCTGCAGGCAGTGTATATTGCAGCAACTAATACTGCAGATATTGACCTTCCTAGTACTAGTCTATTTTCCTGAGCCTTTCTATAAATATAAGCGGTCTTCTCAATTACTGCACTGGGCAACCCAAGTTTATCTTTAAGTGTATAAAGTTGAGCGAAGGCTTGCGTCAGATTTTTGTCTGTGGAAGTATATACTTGGGTTCTAGAATCCCACGTTCTCAATCTTTCTATAGCAGAAAGCATAGATGAATTAATTTTACTCCCTTTTGCATCTTTATTGGTTCTTCCTATAATAGTAGATAGACCCATATCAGAGCGAGCTAGCGAAAAAGGCATTCCCGTTCTATTTTCGTCGTTTCCTTCACCCCCCACTGCCACTTTGGCAAAAGTACGCCATTCCGGACCTTTTTCCTCTGTTTTGTCCGATATTACTACTCCGCAATGTTCACAAACAATTTCGCCAGAGTCAGGAATAGTGACTAACTGTTCAGAACCACAAACAGAACATTCGTCAGTTGATAGTGCTTTCATCTTTTTTTAGTTAGACACATCAAATAGTGATCACAACAATAAATTTGTTTGTTGTTATGATCTCACGACGGCCGATCACCTCTATCAGGGATCTTTTGAAAAGCGAGCATTCCCTAGTTTTTATCAACTTTCCATATAGCTGAGTAGGTAGTCGTTTAAAATCCTCTAATGATGCAGAATGTGATTCTAACTATTGTCAGGGTCATGATGATGATGTCCGTATTGGCGCTAGGAGTATTGCCAGAAAACAATATGCTACATCAAGCAAAGCTCGAACCTGATCGCATTTTTTTGTATGCCGTACTGTCTTACTACTCTTTCAAATAATAACACGGACATTACAAATAAAGTTACGCCAGCGAAATGACCCGCTGTGCTTGGC
>WJXE01000301.1 GCA_009665115.1 Nitrosopumilales archaeon | reverse complement strand
AAACAAGTATCACGCGGAGAGATATTGGGCCATTTTTGTTGCTGGCATGCTCATTTGGCTTTATATCCTAGGATATCCATGGATGCCACCTGTCGCTTTCTCCAATGCACTTCAACATACTGGAAAAGTGCATATAGTAAAGGTAACCGGTGGCCAGTGGTTTTGGGTACTTCAGGATGGAGGATATTATGGTAGTCAAAGTCAGGCAAATACGAAGAAAACTAGCACAAATGTATCTGCCGGTGTTTCTTCATCTAGCACAGGAGGAGCTACGGGGACTACTGCTGCTAGCGGCGAAGTTAAGATCAAGGTTGGTGAGGTAGTGAAATTTGTTGCCCGTTCTATTGATGTAAATCATGGATTTGCCATTCTATCTAGCTCAAACAGTATGGACTCTCCATTAATGCAGATGCAAGTTATTCCGGGATTCGATAACATATTCTATTACACATTCAACAAACCAGGTACTTACACCATAAGGTGTCTGGAGTATTGTGGCTGGAACCACCCATATATGACATCGTTAGTCACCGTAGTGTCGGCTTAAAGAATAATGATGATGATGGTGATACAAAAAACAAAATGAATAGGAGCGTAGATTAAGGTTGCAACATGCGAATTATGACAAAGAACATGGTCCAGCACCAGAGTATGAAATCACAAAGGATCTTTCCGATTTAACTCTGATGTTTATTGTTGCATCCATTATTTATTTTCTAATTGCAGGTTCCATGGCAATTGTCATGCGCGTTATACAGTCAAAGTTAATGTTAATGGGTGGAAATCAGCAGGAAACTTTTGGCCTTTTCTATGCTGCTTTGACAGTACATGGTCAAGTAATGTTCTTTGGATTTGCATCTATGCTTACAATAGGAATAAGCTATTATTTGATAAGCAAATTTGGAAAGAAACCACTATTTAGTATGAAATTGGCTATTTGGTCTTTTTCCTCATTGAATGCTGGAGTGATACTTGTAATTGTGACAGGTACGATGTTTTTGGGTGCTGGATGGTATGATTTGATGCCTCTTATATTCCATCCAGGAAATAATGGCTGGAATACACTTTCTGCTGTAGCGTTTTTAAACGCTCAAGTTCTGATTGCTGTAGGGATAACTTTATTTTGCATCAACATTATTGCTACTGTCTTTTCAGGCAAAATTGCAGCTGGTTTGGAAAAGACAGAGCAAGCAGATGACGATAGACATAGCTCTAAATCAGATGAAGGAGATAAAGGCCGCGCTGATTTTTTGACTCTACAAGATATGCCCGGTACCACAAGGTGGGTATCCGTCTTAGGAATAAGCTCGTGGTTTCCAAAAAGATCAAGACGCCTTGTACCAGCAGTCTCTGTAGTCGTAATTGGGGTATTTGTAAATGCGTTTGTACAGCTCATTGGCAATACCGGTCTCTACACACAATTAGCAACTGGCTTTTCATATTTGATGAATCCTAATTTTCAGCCAAACTGGTTGCTAACAAAAGATGCATTTTGGTTCTTTGGACACCCTATTGTATACTTCACGTTATTCTCATTCCTTGGAGCAGTTTATTATTATATACCAAGATACACCAAGAAAACGGTTCCTTATGATAAGTGGGCATATAGGTCGTGGCCCTTTTACTTCATTTTTACGATGTTAGTCTTTCAACATCATAGCTTTCTAGACATGCCAAATCCAGTCTGGTTTCAGATACTTTCGCAGACTGCAAGTTTTGGTATTATATTTCCGTCAGGGCTCACAATTATGACTGTTATGATGTATATTTTCCGTTCACGAATAAAATGGAACATTTCTTCAATGTTTTTCTTGGCTGGTATTGCAGGCTGGGCATATGGTGGATTTAATGGTGCCCAAGAAGGATGGTGGGGAACAGACGTATACTTACATAACACGTTAAATGTAGTCGGACATATCCATCTAGTAATACTAACCGGTAGTATGCTCTTTGCTTTGGGATTAATTTATTCTATTATACCGGATATTACAAAGAAGCGTCTTAATAAGACACTTGGAGTAGTTCATTTGGTACTAACCGTTGTTGGTGGCTTTGGACTAGCGCTAATGTTTACATATTTGGGTTTTGCTGGCTTTATCAGAAGAGAGGCAGATGTACCTGCGCAGTTTAGCTGGGCTCTTAGCTGGCTTCTATTTTTTGCTCTTACAGTTGGGTTTGGACAAATAGTGTTTGCTTACAACCTTTTTAGAACATTAAAGCGGAAAGCTACACAAGAGGAAGTACAAGGTCTCAAAACTTAGTAACTTCTGCTAATCAGTTAATATTTACCAAATACCCTACTAGGCATCAATATGTCGTACGTTTGTTGGACATGACCGACGTCGCAACTTTAATCGGCGTATTTAGTACCATCAACTTTGAACAATTCACAAAATGATTATGTGAAAGTGCCTTATAATTGAAGAGTAATAAGCAACTAACCAATATCGTTTTGGCTATCAGTATTATTGTTGGAACTATCGCGGTAACAGCTATAACAATGAGCATGACTACAAAATTTCAAGCTGTAAACGCGCAAACAACTATCAGGGTACATGCAGGAGGAGGAAATTCTACTAACATGTTAGCAGCATTCGTACCACAGCAGGTTCAAATTAGTGTAGGTCAGAGCATAACATGGGATAATCCATCGCCAGTACCAGAACCACATACTGTTAAATTTGTCCTTAATAACAAAACGATGACCGCTAATGTCCCTCTTATTTATCTTGATTTTATTTCCTATATTGACCACGGCTTTTTTACGAACCTTCTCTTTCATCATTTTAACAGAATTGATTATATTTCTTGCTACTTTGTGTGCTTCTGTTGTTTGACAATAGGAGAAATAGAGCTAGGAAGATGATTTTGTCGTTTCTCGATGGGCCTGCATTCCCTGCTTTATTATTAAATACCTTATTATGAAAATGAACCATTATTTAGAAGATGGGAC